>JAATGG010000106.1 GCA_015654835.1 Terriglobales bacterium | reverse complement strand
CGCAATACCAGCCGTTCCCGCCCCGGTGCGCGCCTCCGCGTCGGCACGGGAATCGAAATCTGCCCCGATAAGTAGCGGCCCGTCAGCGAATGCGGATCGGCTTCAATCTCCGCCAATACACCTGCCGCCAGCAGTTTGCCGCCAAACTCCCCCGCACCCGGCCCCAGATCGAGCAGATAATCGGCGGCGCGCAGCACGTCGGCATCGTGCTCCACCACCACGATGGTGTTGCCCAGATCGCGCAGCTCTTCCAGAATGTGGATCAGCCGTGCCGTATCCCGTGTGTGCAAGCCGATGGAGGGCTCGTCCAACACATAAAGCGTGCCCACCAGCCGCGACCCCAGCGATGTGGCAAGCTGAATCCGTTGCGCCTCGCCGCCTGAGAGCGTCGAAGCCAGCCGGTCGAGCGTGAGGTACTCCAGTCCCACCGCATCCAGAAAGCTGAGCCGCGCCCGCACTTCGTCCAGAATCGGTCCGGCAATCTCTTCCTGCATGGCAGACAGCGTGAGCGCCTCAAAAAATTCCTTGGCCTTCGCGATCGTCAGCGCCGTCGTCCGGCAGATGTTCTGGCCGTTGATCCGCACCGCGCGCGCCTCGGCACGCAGCCGCTGCCCGCGGCAATCGGGACACTCCGCGTACCCGCGATATTTGCTCAGCATCACCCGCACATGTAGCTTGTACTTCTTGCGCTCCATCTGCGCAAAGAAGCCGTAAATGCCCTCGAAGCTCCCCTTTCCGCGCAATACCGTCTCACGCGCGGCCTCGGGCAGCTCATTCCACGGCACATCCAGGGGAATCCCCAGGCTCCGTGCCTGCTTCACCAGGTCGTTATACCAGGTGCGATACTTGGGCCGGTTCCACGGATCGACGGCGCCGTCGTTCAACGTCAGGCTCTTGTCGGGGATGACCAGGTTCAAATCGAAATCGACGGTGTTGCCGAATCCCTGGCAGCGCGGGCAAGCGCCAAATGGATTGTTGAAGCTGAACAGCCGCGGCTCCGGCTCCTTGCCCGGCCGATGGCAAACGGTGCATTCGTAAGCGCCAGAAAAACGGTGCCGCCGGCGCTCCGCTGTCTCCTCGCGCGGAACCTCTTCGAAGATCACCTCGTCAGCCTCGCGATAAGCGATCTCCGCCGCATCGACGATGCGTGCGCGGTTCTCCGCACTCACCACGATCCTGTCCAGAAGGACAAACACCGGCCGCGTAAAATCCAGATCCAGCAGCGACTCCGGCGTGGAGAACTCAAAGATTTTGCTGTCTTGATAGAGCCGATTGAAGCCTGCGGTACGCAGTTCCACCAGGCGGGCTCGCATCGGATCGGGCAATGGTGCCTCGGCCACCGCCGGCTTTGCGGCGGTTTTGCCTGCGGCCTTGACTGAGGTCTTCTTGGCTGCCGTCTTTACGGCGCTCCGCACCGGTTTGGCCGGCTCCGGAGGCGCACTTGCAGCCCGCACAGGAACCAGCGCGTGCAGCCGCATGCCTTCTCCCAGCGCCAAAATCGCCTCTGCCACTTCGTCAACGGAGTTGCGCTTTACCAGCCCGTCGCAATGGATGCAGTGCACCTCGCCGCAACGCGCATAGAGCAGCCGCAGATAGTCGTAAATCTCCGTAGCCGTTGCCACTGTCGACCGTGGATTGCGCGTCGTGTTCTTTTGCTTGATGGCGATAGCGGGAGCCAGACCCTCGATTTCGTCCACGTCCGGCTTTTCAATCCGCTCCAGAAACTGCCGGGCATAGGCGGAAAGCGACTCGACATAGCGCCGCTGTCCCTCGGCATAGATCGTATCGAAAGCGAGCGAGCTTTTGCCCGATCCCGAGACGCCGCTGACCACCGTCAGTTTGCCATGAGGGATCTCACAGGAGATGTTCTTCAGATTGTGGGTCCGCGCGCCGCGGATCACGATTGCGTCGTTCGATGAAGTCAACGGGAAAGCACCGGGGAGCTTGGCCATGTCCCCTCAGCGAGGTCCGGGACACAACCGTCCAATCTTCATTATAAAGCGTGGAATAGCCCCAGCATTTCGACGATAGGGATCGCACCAGCGGGAAAAACGGGAAAGCGCCGAGGCGAAATTTTCCTCGACGCTTCCCTTTCCACGATGGAGCCGCGGATCGGGGCTCGGAAGAAGTTTTCTAATCCGTCGCGTCGGACTTGCAATCCCCTCCGAATCGAACCAGCTCGACGCGGGAACTGGAGACTATCGCAATTTCGGAATGAGTGTAGACCGAAGCCACACATTTGATGGAGGTTATCTCAAGAAAAAGTCGCTTTTTACTGCCCTCAAGAAGTCTGCGTGTATTTCGAAGATGCTCTAAGCCACCAGGGCGGGAAAATAGGAATAGCGCGAATCCGGCATTTCCTGCACTTCGCGGTCCAGCACTCCAGCCAGGCTCATCAATACTTCCGAAGCACAGGCCGGGCACTGGCGCGATGAATTGCCAACGCAGTTGCAATCCTGGCACAGATAGGCGGACTCCAGGGGAATATGCATCAACATCGGCAACGGCATGGGTTCACCTGCGCGTCTTGGCATAGGGGAGAACATAGGTCACCTGATTGTGTTGGCATTGTGCAAGAGGGCTGCGAGACTTCGCCCAACTTGATCTAAATGGATGGATGCCGCCTCTTCGAGCAGAGTTGTTTGGCAGATGGATTTGATCGACTTTGACCCATAAAAAACCGCAAAGACAGCCTGGCACGGTGCCTTCGACCGAGTCTGTATGGTTCCGATCTGCGCTCTTCCCTTCGCCCTTTTCTTGCGAGGCTCTCTCGTCCCCACAGTCCTTCGGCCAGAAAGCCGGCTGCTCGGATGCCAGGCAACCCACGGCAAAGAAGCGGCGTGAAACGATCCCACGCCCCTTCTCCGCACCGCCCCGGTCGATCCTTTCCGCCTGCTGGGACTTAACGCAAGCTCAATCTGCTAGTTGGAAAAGATCGAGTGTTCTTCGTCGTACCGCTGTTCGTCTTTGGCCGCCTTATGGGCCGCCCGGTCGGCGGCGTGCTCCACCTTCTTTTCGGCTGCCGTTCCCTTGTTGTCCGACTGTTCAATATTCGTTGCTTCAGGCTTGATTACGGGCACGGTAGGAACCTTGTTGGCCATGGTTTTATCACTCCAGCGAATTTTGATGCGCCCGGCAGAGTAGAAAGATGTACGCAGCCTTTGCCGCAACATCGACATGCAATAAATCCCTCATGTCCCGGTAAACTGTTGAGTGAGGTATTTCGTGCGCCGTCTCTCCTTCATCGTCCTGCTATGTGGTGTGTCCTTCGGTGCAACAGCCGGAGTGGCCCAGGAAAAACAGATCCCCTCGGCCCCAGCCATTGAATCCGCCCCCCTCCCCCCCCCCCCCTCCGAAATCACCGAAGCCGAAGCCGCCATCACCAAAGCCGACTGGAAAACTGCTGAAACCAAGCTCGAACCATGGCTTGCAAGCCACCCCTCGGATGCGCGGGCGCTGTTTGACGCCGGTTATGTAGCCGACGCTCAGAATCGGCTTGATACCGCGGCCGGCTTCTATCGCCGCGCCGTCGATGCGGACCCGAAATCCTTCGAGTCTCACGTTTCACTCGGTCTGCTGCTCGCGCGCCAGGGCAAGCTGTCCGAAGCGCGTCCCGAACTGGCCGCAGCTACTCAACTCGATCCCGGTCCAGCTGGGCCAGCCGTAAAGGCCCGTGCTTGGCGAGCCTTGGCGGAGATTGACCGCTCCACCAACAGCACAGAAGCGTCGAACGACCTGCTGGAGGCGCTCAAACTCACCTCCGAAACACCCGCCGATACCCTGCTCGCAGCCAGTCTGGCGGAGTCCGAAGGACAATATGACACCGCCGAGGCGGCATACCGCCGCCTGCTCGCCCGGGAGCCCAAGTCCCCCCAGGCCAACGCCGGTCTTGCCCACCTCCTCATTGTCCGTAAGCAATATGTCGAAGCCGAGACATTCCTTCGCGCCGCCCTTGAGCAGACCCCAGACGACCCCGCCCTAACCGCTCAATTAGCGACCGTTCTGGCGGCACAAGGTAAGCCTGAGGCCTTGCCGCTGCTTCAAAAACTTCACGATGCCCATCCTGCGGACTCGGAAATTGCCCGAATGCTGGCAGACGTGCTCGCAGACTCCGGAGACCCGGCCGGTGCCGACCGCCTTTATCTCAGCCTCCTTGCGGCCAAGCCAAACGACCCCGCATTGCTGGTAGGGCACGGCCAGAATCTGATTCGTCAAGTTAAGTTCGCTGAAGCCTTTACGACATTCCAAAAAGCGACGCAAATAGATCCAGCCAATCCCGACGGCTGGAGCGGCTTGGCTTTTGCCGCTTCTCGCACCAACCAGCCATCCATCACACTGCAAGCGCTTACCATGCGATCAAAGTATCTTCCCGAGCTTCCATCAACCTATTTCCTCTGGGCCACATCTTATGATTCACTGCACCAGAAGTCCGCAGCCATTACCTACTATCATCACTTTCTGGATTCGGCTGCTGGTAAATTCCCAGACCAGGAATGGCAGGCTCGGCAACGGCTACTTTTGCTAGAAAAGAAATAGCAACTCAAGCGAACATACAAAGAGCAACAGCGGGGAAATTTGAGCGCTGCGGGTGGAGACGGGCAAAAGGTCATCCTTTCCCCTTGCACATTCTCTATAAAGGCCCTATAGTCCCCGGCATGGAGTGAAGCCGTACCAGCGGAGGTTTCTTATGCGCTCTCTGGGTTCGATGGCTGTTCTCTTGTTTGTTGGCGTAGCCGCGCTGCCGACCGGCGCTTCTTCCGTCGATGGAAGAGTGTTCGATCAGCAAAGTATCGATGCGCTTGAAGTCAAGGCGAATCAGGCACAGCCCCGGGAACAATGCTTCCTCTATGCCGAACTGGTCCACGAAATGACGGAGTTCACGCTCCGCCAATATGCCACCGGCGATGTAGATAAAGCCTCCGCAATGCTCCGGCATATCCAGCAGTTCACGAAAAAAATTCATCTTTCCCTGGGCGAAGATAACAAGCGATTGAAGAACGCCGAAATCCTGCTGCGCCACACCGCGTTTCGCCTGGCCGAGATGCTGCACGCCAGCAGTTTTGAAGATCGTCCCCTCGTGGAGCAGACCTTGGCGCAAGTAAACCAGGCAGAAACCGAAGCAATGTTACAGGTCTTTCGTAAATAAGCCCTTCTCAATCGCCCCCCCAATGCGAATGAGTACCGTGCCATGCTTGATGAATAGCTGTCCCGATGATTGAATGGGTACCACTGGTGGGCCAAGCTATGCGTGCGATACATTCTTCTGCAGGGATTCTCATCTGCCTGCTTTTCTTGTTACCCCTCTCTGCCCAGAAGGAGAAGCGCGAGCCGCTGACCGAGCCTCAGATCGAAGAAATTCGCGCGGCAGGCATCTATCCGCTCGACCGGGTCAAACTCTACACAAAGTTTCTGGATGAGCATGCCGAGATCATCAAAGGCTTGACGACCCGGGCTAAAACTCCACAATGCGTTCGCCGCCTCGACGATGAGCTTCAGGACTTTACCGCGTTGATGGACGAGCTTGGTGCCAATCTAGATATCTACTCCGAACGTAAGGCAGACATTCGCAAAGCCCTAAAGCCGTTAACCGAATCGAGTCAGCGCTGGCTGGGGATTCTGCGCGCCCTGGCCGGGGAGCCAGGTTTCGATTTGGCTCGTAAAGAAGCCATCGAAAGTAGCGAAGAACTCGCCGACCAGGCAACGCGTCTGCTCCGCGAGCAGAGCGAATATTTCAACCTGCACAAGGACGAACAAGGTCAGGAGCGGGCGGAGCCGAAGTAACACTCCCTGCTCCCTCGTGTGCTACCCTCCATCTTGGTGACCACCGATTTTGTCCCAATTTTTCAGGAAGAATACCGGGCGCTCCGTCCACGGGCGCCGATGCCTCCGATCACGGTGCGCTTTCGCCGCTTTACCTCTCTGAATACCACCATTCGCCTCCGTGAAAGCCAGCTTTTTGTCAGCCTGTCTGACCTGCTGGAGGGAGCCCCGGAGACTGTCGTGAGGGCTATCGCGCACATTCTGCTGGCAAAGCTCTATAAGAAGCCAATCGACGCAACGCAAAATCTGCGCTATAAGCGCTTCGCCTCAAGTGCGGCAGTCACCCGCCAGACCGAACTGATCCGTGGGGCACGGGGCAGCAAACGATTTTTTGGCCCCGAAGGCCGCTTTTACCACCTGGAAGAGGTTTTTGACTCACTCAATACGCGCTTTTTCGGCGGGCTGCTCGGACGCCCCGAACTCACCTGGAGCGAACACATCGCCAAGCGTTCTCTCGGGCACTACGATGCGGCTCACAACACGATCGTGGTGAGCCGGGTCTTCGACCGCCCATCGAGCCCGCGCTACGCCATCGAATATCTCCTGTACCACGAGATGTTGCACCTCAAACATCCGGTCAAGATGAGGGGCCTGCGGCGTTGTGTTCATTCCCGCGAGTTCAAGGCAGACGAGCAATTATTCCCGCAACTGCCAGAAGCTCTTGCATTTATCAAGCGCCTTTAATCCGAATAGCTTCAATGTGCGGAAACGCTTCTCGGCTTTCGCACCGCATCATACAGGAGGAAGTCCCTTGCCTACGTCTCCGATAAAACCGGTTCAACGCTGTTCCTGGGCGGGCACGGACCCCGTCTATTGCGCCTATCATGACGAAGAGTGGGGCGTTCCCGTTTATGACAGCCGGGAGCTGTGGGAAATGCTGATGCTCGAAGGCTTCCAAGCCGGTCTCGCGTGGATCGTGATTCTGCGCAAGCGCGACGCCTTTCGCAAAGCCTTCAAGAATTTCGATCCGAGGAAGATAGCTCGCTTTGACGAAGAGGATATTGCCCGCTTGCTGCAAGATCCTGGAATCGTCCGCTCACGCGCCAAGATTGAGGCCACTATCCGGGGAGCACAGATCTATCTCGCTATGGAAACGGCAGGCGAAGATTTCTCGGCCTTCGTTTGGGATATCGTCGGCGGAAAACCCATCCAGAACAAGGGGCTCATACCAGCTAAGACTCCACTTTCAGAAGAGATATCTAACATATTGAAAAAGAAAGGCTTTAAATATGTAGGCCCGGTGATCGTCTATGCCTGGATGCAAGCAGTCGGTATGGTCAACGATCATGCTCCCGACTGCTTCCGCAGAAAGAGCGTCCAAGCCTGACACTCTGGTAAGACTATCCCGGCAGAGATTAGGCGATCCGCTCGACCGGTGCGGAAAGCTTTTCCGGAACGCGTGCCGGGCGGGTAGCTGCCCACAAAATCAACAGAGCCCCAGCCGCGACGGATCCGGCGCTGGCTAATTGAGCGTTCGATAAACCCCATATCACCTTAGGGTTGCGGCGGATAAATTCAACCAGGAAGCGAGCTATTCCGCTTAACACCAAGTATTCACCCACGATAGCTCCGGTTCCTCTTGTTTTTGATCCCCGCCACCACAGCCAGGTGCCTATGAATAGACCTGCCACCAGCTCATAGAGGGGGGTGGGGTGTACGGGAACAAACGTCGGCTCAATGCCGTTTGGGAAGCTCATGCCCCAGGGAAGCTTCGTGGGCAAACCGTAGCAGCCGTCGCCGGAGAGAAAGCAGCCAATGCGTCCGATGGCATATCCAATGGCCGCCGCGGGAGCCGCCAAGTCCAGCGTGCGCAAACCGCCAATGCGTGCCCACCAGCCTTGAAACACCAAGGCGGAGATCCCGAAGACCAGGCCTCCGAACCAGGCAAAGCCCGCCGAATCCCGAAGAACCCGCCAGCCTTCTTCCCTAAATTCAGCCGGAGTGTCGATGACATGCCACAGCTTGGCGCCCACAATGCCAGCCACGACCGCTACAGCAACCATGCCTACGGCGTCGGCGCTAATGTGTGCACGGCGAAAGCCGCGGTCCATAACAAAAGCAGCCGCTACGGCCGCAAGCCATAGCATCAGGCCGAAGGTGGGGACATTGAGAGACCAGAGATGGAGGTACGGAATCATAGCTTCTTGAAGTATAGACGCGGCAACGATGAGAATCGCGCCACAAATCGAGTTGCGGCAGTCAAATGAAGGCGCGATTTGCACAGGGAGCACTTGCCCTGGGGGCATCCATTCGGGCGATACTGTCATCATGGCTACCATCACCTACCAGGGGCTTGAGGTTCTCTATACCCGCGAACAAATTGCAGAGCGCGTCGCCGAAATGGGCGCCCAGATTACCCGTGACCTGAACGGCGAAAAGCTCGTGATGGTAGGAGTGCTGAAAGGGGCCGCTCCTTTTTTGGCCGACCTGGCGCGAACCGTCCAGGCGGACGCCACTTTCGACTTCGTGGCTGTTTCCAGCTACGGACGGGGGCAGCGGTCCTCCGGCGCGGTCAAGCTCATCAAGGACCTGGATGAGCCGATTGAAGGCAAGAATGTGCTGATTGTGGAGGACATACTGGACACTGGGCTCACCCTCTCCTATCTGCGCAAGATCTTTCTGCAGCACCATCCGAAGTCTCTGCGCATCGCTGCCCTTCTCGACAAGCCCTCGCGGCGGATTGAGAAGATCGATGCCGACTACGTGGGATTTTCAATTCCTAATCTTTTTGTCATCGGCTACGGCATGGATTATGCGGAGCGCTACCGGAATTTGCCCGATATTTGCCTGATGTCCCCGGATCACCCGGAATAAACGCGGCCTGACCGGCTGGGCAGAACGCAAAATCCAAAGCAGAGGCCGCCTCGTTGAGAACTTCTGCAACAGAGGAGCCTTGTGTGCGTCCTTTCATTGGCCTGACGCCCGGGAAAGCTCTATACTCATCTCCCGTAGACTGCCTCGTGAGCCGTCGATCGAAGGCGGCTTTTTTGAGAAGGAGCAACACACCTATGACTACGGTCACCCCTATCCGGGAAGTGGATATCGAGTTCGACAACGGGACCTTTGATTCGGCTGGATTTGCCGCCCAGACGCTGGCAAATTGGCAATCGCTGGCCTCGGTCATCGACCACACGCTGCTAAAGCCCGACGCCACACGCCAGCAGGTCGAGAATCTCTGCGACGAGGCGATCCGTTACCGCTTTGCGTGCGCGATGGTGAATCCCATCTGGGTACCAACTGCAGTGGGCATGCTTTCGGGTACCGGCATTCCGGTGGGCGTCGTGATCGGCTTTCCGTTAGGAGCCTCGCTCGTGTCAACACTGCGCCATGAGGCGGCCACCTTGGTTCGCCTGGGCGCTCGCGAACTGGACATGGTGATCCCGATTGGGCAGCTCAAGAGCGGGAATCATCAGGCCGTGGAATATGCGGTTCGCTCAGCGGCGTCGATTGCGCACCAACACGGCACGCTGCTCAAGGTGATTCTGGAGACAGCGCTGCTCAACGTGGAAGAGAAGCTGCGCGGGGCGGAAATCGCGATCCAGGCCGGTGCGGACTTTCTCAAGACTTCGACCGGCTTTGCATCGGGCGGCGCCACCCCGGCAGATGTCGCTCTGTTGCGCGGCGTTGCCGGAGCGCGCTCAGGCGTCAAGGCGTCGGGCGGAATCCGGACGCTGGCGGACGTGCGCAGTTTGCTCGAAGCCGGAGCCAACCGGATCGGCGCCTCAGCCTCGGTTGCCATTGTCCGCGAGCTTGGGGCCGAATAGCGCAAGGCGCAGAAACGAGAAGCCCCAGCGCCGTTCTGCCTGCTGAAAGAGAAAGACACCTAACACCGTGATCAGGGGCTCAAGCGTGTGCCGCGACCGTGCCTGTGTCTCCACGAGGTAATAGACCACGGGCAGCAGCAGGAAAGCGGCAAAAAACAAACCCGCGCCGGGAGTTCGCCGCCGCAATGCCAGCGCCAGCCCGATCAATCCCGCACAGGAAGTAAATCCAAAGTTCAAGGCGCGTCCGGCAGCCTCCATGCGCCTGGCCCCGGCATCAGGCTCGCCAAACCAAAAAAGATAGATACGCATGAGGCAGAGATGAGCGAAGCGGGGCAGGTCGGCCCGAATGGCTTGCTTCGCCAGCTTTCCCCGCCAACTGGAGTATTGGACCTCGCCCATCTGGGAGTAGAGCCGAAGCTGTTCCATGGAAACAACCGGGTGATCGTACTTCATGACGAGGCCCGTCGCTCCCGGTCCGTTACCCAAGTAAAGTTCGGTGCCGAAGTTTGACCGGAGCGGCACGAAGGCGTGAAAAACCCGCTGATTGCGCAGGCTCCAAGGAGCGACAACGGCAAAAAACAGGAGGCCGGCACAGACGGCTTTGGGCAGTTGTTGCGGCCAGTGGTGGCTGTCCCGCACCAGAATCCAGACACCGCAAACGGGCAGAAACAGCAGCGGGCCCGGATTTGAAAGCGCCAGCAAGCCCCACACCAGCCCAAAGCCAAGCCAGCGCCTCCAGGTGGGCCCGTCGCCAGCGCGGTTGCCTACCCTGCCCATGCGCAACGCCAACACCAGCGCCAGTTGAAACAGGAAGACCGTCAGGGTCATCTCCCAGACCCACCGAACTGCGAATTGCATAGCTGCCGGATAGAGCGCCCAGATCCAGGCCGACCAGCGACCCACGCCGGACCCGAAACACCGCTGCCCCGTCTCCCAGACGAGAGGAACGATCAGGGCGTTCAGCAGACTATCGAACGACAGGATCACGATTGCGGAAAGGTTGGAGTAAACACCGAAGACCTTGAAAATGCCGCCCAGCAGCAGTGGAAACAAGGGAGCGACCCAGGCAGTCGGTCCGGTGTGGCCGCGGAAGGGATCTGCATAGCCGTAGCCGGTAGCCAGCGCGCGGGCAATGCGGCCCATCTCAAAACCAAAGCCGAACCGGTCATCCAAAAGAGGCAGGCGATAGTAGTGGAAGAGAAAAATCGAGGCCAGACGGACGGTCAACGCCAGCCAGAACAACCGCCAAGGTCCAAAAAAGAAACGGACTGGCCCCGCGTTGTCAGGCCATCGATTCTCCGGCTCTGCCAAGGCAGTCTGGGTGCTGCCAAGGCGGTTTGTCGCGGGCCGGACACTGCCGCCAGCGCTAAAATCCTTCATCCTTCTCCTCTGCCGGCGTTCCCCCCTCTGAGGCCGCCGGGCACCTGCCAGAGACTGCACGGAATAGAAAACCCTATCCGGAAGGGGCGTTCTCCCTCCAGCATTTTCTCATTTGAGTCCCCTACCAGGGCTTTGCGACGTGGAGTGGCCTGTTCAGATCACCACGGCAGGTGGCGTTGCGCTATGATTCCCTTCTATACATGTCCGCTTATTCCCCATCTACGCCCGACGAACCCGAGCTCGAAGGCGACTATCGCCCGTCCAAACTGGCCAACCCGCTGGCGCATCTTGATCCGATCAACGTGCGTGTAGAGCCGGCCGATGTCTCCTATCTGATCCAATTGGCCGATGCGCTGAACACGACGCTCGATCTGCAAACCCTTCTCACCCGGACGTCGGAACTGGTACGTTCGCTCATTCACTACCGCATTTTTGCTATTTTGCTGCTCAACGAGCGCACCCGCGAATTGCGTATGCGCTTCCAGATCGGGCACACACCCGAGGTGGAGCGGATGAGAATCCCTCTAGGCAAGGGCGTGGTAGGCCAGGTGGCACTCACCCGGCAACCGCTTCTGCTCAACGATGTGGCCGCCGCGGAAGGCTATATCCCGGCCAATCCCGACGTGCGTTCGGAGCTGGCGGTGCCGCTGATTGCCAAAAATCGCCTGATCGGCGTGATGGACCTCGAAAGCGAAGAGGCCAACTACTTCAGGCCCGAGCATCTGCATGTGCTGACGCTGACCGCTTCACGGATCGCCCAGGCCATTGAGAACGCGCGGCTTTATGCCCGCGTCTCCCGCCAAGCGCAGACGCTCGCGGTGCTGAACGAAATCTCGACCGAGCTGATCTCGATTCTCGACCTCGACCCGCTGCTGGAGCGTGTAGGCCAACTGCTGCGCCGTCTGATCGACTACCAGATGTTCACCATCATGCTGTTGGACGAGAAAGGCGAGACGCTAATCACGCGTTATGCCTGGCGGTTCGGTTACACACACGCCCCGCTGCGCCGCATTCCCATTACCAGCGGACTGGTCGGCAGCGCGGTCCGCGAGTGGCGGCTGGTGAATGTGCCCGACGTGCGCAAAGATCCACGCTATCTGGCCATGAATCCTGAGACCCGGTCGGAATTGATTGTGCCGTTGTTCCACAAAGGACGCATTATCGGCGTGCTCGACCTGGAGCACACACGCACCGGCTTCTTTAACGAAGAGCACGAGCGCATGTTGACGACCATGGCGGCACAGGTGGCCATCGCGATTGAAAATGCGCGACTCTATCAGGCCGTCCGGCGTCAGGAGCGGCAACTGGAGCGCGACATTGCGATGGCCCGCGAGGTGCAATTGCGCCTGCTGCCCACCAATCCGCCGGAGCACACTCACGCCGAGATGGCGGTCCGTTTTTTGCCCGCGCGCACCATCGGCGGCGATCTTTACGATTTTGTGGAGTACGGCCCCGACCAGACCGCCATTGTGCTGGGAGACGTGAGCGGCAAGGCGGCGCCGGCGGCCCTGTTTGCCGCCCTGGTAAGCGGCATCATGCGTTCGGCAGCCCACCAGCGGCCCGAACCGGCCAAGATGCTTCGCATCCTGAACGACGCCTTGCAGGAGCGGCGGCTCGAATCGCAGTACGTCACCATGCTGTTCGCCTTATGGAACGATGAAAATCGCACTCTGCAGGTAGCCAACTCCGGTGCCGTGCAGCCCCTGTTCTGCCGTTCAGGCCAAAGCAACACGGTTCATGCGGAGGGTTTTCCCCTCGGCATGTTTCCGGATGTGACCTATGAGGAGTTCTCGATTGCGACCCAGCCCGGCGATGTGGTGGTTTTTGTCTCCGACGGAATTCTGGATGCGGAGAATGCGCAGGGCGAAATGTACGGGCAAGAGCAGTTGTCGAGCCTGCTTTGCACTCACCGGGATCAACCGGCCGGGCACATTGCCGACGCCATCCTGGCGGACGTTACCCGCTTCCAGGATGGCTATGACCGGTTCGACGACGAGACGATCATTGTGCTGCGGGTGCGATAGGCCAAGGCCGCTTAGAAAGAGGATTTGACGGCATCGTCCGCCCAGGTGACCGCATTGATATAGCACAAAGCAGCTTGGTCGTGGCTCACGCCAATGCCCGCAAGAATCGTCTCGCAAGCGGCCCAGTCGCCGGCTTCGCGGGCCACCAGCCATTTCAGGAGCACACCCTCCGGGTTTCCCATGGCGAGCAATGCGTTGCCGGCCTCCATGCGGAGCGGCAGCAGATTGACCAGATCTTCCATGGGAATGCGCAGCATGGCGGGGAACAGACTGACCATCCCGATCAGGTACTGTTCGCTGGGGTTCAATCCGCACAGGGCCGCCGCCAATTCGCAGAACCGCCCGCGCTCGAAGGCCATGCGGAGAATCTCTGCCGGCTGCTCGGAATTGAAGTCGCTCGCAATCGCCAGCATTGCAATCCGGCGAAAAGTGGTCTCCCCCAGCAGCAGTAACGCCGTCTGGACCGAGGTTACCTCCTGGCGCATGGCACACACAGGGGAATTCAGGAAGCGCAGCAGCCGGTAGGTCAGCGAGGCATCGCACCGGACCAACTGGCCTAGCCGCTCCAGATCGGCAGGTTCGTCCTGCAAGGTCTCCAGGATTTCCAGGTGCACCATGCGGTTGCCGGGAATCTTGTGGTTCTTGACGGGTTCCGGATGGCAGAAATAATACCCCTGAAACAGCGTGAAGCCTTCGTCGCGGACCTGATTGAACTCTTCCGGAGTCTCGACGTGTTCGGCCACCAGATGAGCCGCGGACGCCGAGAGCTTGCTGAGTAGCTCAATCCTCTCGGCGGCGTTCTGCTTGAGGATACTCACTTTAATGTAGTCGGCAAGGCCAACCAGAGGCTCGGATTCGGGCTTTCCGGAATAATCGTGCAACGCCAGCCGGATACCCTTTGCCTTCAGTTTTCGACAAGCTGCCAGCAAGGCCGGGGTCGGCTCCGAATCTGCCGGCAGTTCCAGCACCGTCAATTGGGGGGGCATGACCTGCACCCACTCCTCGGCCAGCGAGTCGGCAGTGCAGTTCATAAAGACCGGTAAGCCACATGCCAACTGTTCCACCCCGAAGACGACCGTGTTGTCGGCCATGGTGCGGGTCGCCAAGCCGCTCTCCACGCGGATCGCTCGTTCGCGTCCGTTCCAGAACAGCAACTCGTAGCCATGCACCCTGTTTTGCAGATCCAGAATCGGCTGACGGACCACGTTCAAAAATTGTCCAGTCTGCCCGTGGATAGATCCTTCGAGAACTCTTGCCGGCACAGTTTGCATCGCCATGTACACAATCCCCCAATGATTGTCGTCACTTAAGCGTTGAAACTTGAGAGATGCATCTGTTTTTGGACGAATTGAGTGGTTTCGACAGGTGAAAGCAGGAATGCACGGACGACCGTCCCGCGGAATTTCCTCACCCGAGGCCCGGTTCGATAAACTCAGAGAGACCACAAAGCAACCGGGAGTCCCCTTGCATACTGCTCGTGAAGAACGCGTTATCCGTCCGGCTCGCAACGTCTATGGGAGCCTGCGCCTGCCAGGCGACAAATCGATCAGCCATCGTTATGGAATGCTGGCGGCATTCGCCGAAGGCACCTCGCGCTTTACCAACTTTTCGACCGGAGCGGACTGCGCTTCGACCCTGTCCTGCATGGAAGCGCTCGGCGCCAAAGTCGGCAGACTTGAAGACGGCACGATAGAAGTGACCGGCGTAGCGGGGCACGTCACTCCCACCAGCCAACCGCTGGATTGCGGCAACTCGGGCTCGACCATGCGTATGATTTCGGGCCTGCTGGCGCCGCAGGAAGGCAGCTTCACGCTGATCGGCGACTCCTCACTCTCGCGGCGGCCCATGGAGCGCATCCGCAAGCCTCTGGAGGCCATGGGCGCCCGTCTGACGCTCACCGAGGGCCACGCTCCTCTGCTGATCGAAGGCAAACCGCTTACAGCCCTCGACTACACGACTCCGGTCCCCAGCGCGCAGGTAAAGACATGTGTTCTCCTGGCCGGGTTGCAGACGGCAGGCACCACGACCGTCCATGAAGCAGTGCGCACGCGCGATCACAGCGAACTGGCTCTGCGCGCGTTCGGCGCCGAGTTGACGCGTACACTAAACTCCGTCTCGATTACCGGCCCGCAGGCGCTGCACGCCATTGAATCCGCCGTTCCGGGCGATATTTCTTCTGCCGCATTCTTTCTCTGTGCGGCAGCCCTGTTTCCCGGCTCCGCGCTGGTGCTCGACTCGCTGGGGCTCAACCCGACGCGTGCCAGCCTGCTCGACGTGCTCACGGCGCTGGGAGCGCACATCAGCGTGTTGAACCTGGAAGAAAAACATGCGGAGTTGGTCGGCACCGTTCAGGTCTCCTCACCGCCCGAAGGTCTGGGATCGACAGAGGTCAAAGGCGGGCTCGCTGCGCAACTCATCGACGAGTTGCCGGTGTTGGCGGCTATCGCGCCCTATACCCGCGGAGGCATTCGCATCCGCGATGCCAAGGAACTGCGCGTAAAGGAGTCGGACCGCATCGCCCTGGTCGCGCAAAATCTGCGTGCCATGGGCGCAGAGGTCACCGAGTTCGAGGACGGCCTGGATGTGCCGGGTGGCCAAACGCTGCACGGAGCCACCATCGACTCCGGAGGCGACCACCGCATTGCCATGGCTTTCAGTGTGGCCGCACTCCGCGCCGAGGGGGATACGCTTATCCAAGGCTCGGAATCCGCAGCCATCAGCTTTCCGGAATTTTTCGATCTGCTGAACCTAGTGGCAGAGCGGTAGGCTTGCAAGAATAGCTGATCTTACTTCGATAAAAACAGAAAAGCCCGGCACGCTCCTCATGAGCGGACCGGGCTTTTTCAGCTTGGTGCGTTACTGGACGGCCGGGGGGGTCGTAGGAGCTACCCGGGTGTCCTTGGCGGGTTCAAGGCCGGGGATTGCTGGCGCGGTCTTCACATCGCCCGTGGTTGCGTCATTCAGGCTGATGCCATAGTGCTGCAGCGTCGAAGCCAGAATCTGATACAACGAAGCGCGGTCTTTGGCATAGGTCGCGTGAGCAGTGATCAGATTGTTCTCCGCAACGGCCAGATTGCGCTGCTGCAAGAGAACGTTGGCAGTCGTGGAGGCTCCGAGCTTCAGCTTCTTCTGTTCGGCGTCCAGGCTCTGCTCGGCATAAGCCTGTGCGGCCGTGGAAGCCAGCACCTGTGCGCGATCATTGGTGAGCGCGTATTGGGCGTTAACCACCTGCATGTGGATCTGGGTATAAAGCTGTTCGAGGTGCATCTCGGCCTGGCGATACTCGATCAGCGAACGAGCCTGATCGGCCTGGGCGGTGCGGTTGCGAATGGGGATGGTCATGCTGATGCCGCCGCCCTTGTCGGGAGAGCTGCTATCCACCAAGCCATTCAGTACACTGCCATAGCCGATCGTGGGAACGGCTCCGCACGGAAAGACTCCCGGAATTCCGCAGCCTGGGTTCGCGGAGCCGCCAAGAGCACTGGCTGAATAGAATCCAAATAGATTCAACGTGGGCAGCAAGCCGTTGCGCGCACCGCGCAGTGTAATCTCATTCTTCTTGATCGAGAGCACTGCCTGCTCAAGTTCGGGACGGTTCTGGAACGCCTCCTGCACCAACTCCTCGGGAGACATTTTCTCCTCGGGAAGCTCGGCCAGGCTCACGCGGTCTGTGGGGATAATCGGCGCGGCCACCAAAGCGGGATCGTTCAAGTTGCGTGCGATGGCCTGCTTGAGGATGAGCTGCTGATAGTTCAGATTGCTCTGCGAACTGATCAGCGCCTGCTTGTCCGTGGCCACGGTCGAGTCGGCATTCACCACATCGAGCGGCGCCATGGTGCCGATCTCCAACTGTTTGCGGGTATCGGTATCGACCTGCGTGCTTTGTTGGAGCGCCCGCTCCTTGGCCTGCACATCTTCATAGGCGCTCACGACCACCCAATAGATGTTTTCCACCTGATTGACGGTAGAGAGAATCTGCTGGCGAAAGGTCGAATCCGTAATGCGCCGGTCGAGGATAGCCTCATGAACGAAGCGCCGATTGATCCAGATGCCCGCGCCCTGCAGCAGGGGTTGGGTCAACTGTGCCTTGAAGCTCGAACTGAGCTGGGGGCTATAGGAACTGAAGTAGTTGGTGGTGGTGGTGCGGCTGTTATTCCAACCCACGGTGAGGGCGGCGCCGGTCAAAAAGCCCTGGCTGTAATTGAAATTGTATTGATCCGTATTGGTAAAGGCGCGGGGAGACAGAGGCCCCGATTGCGGCGACTCGGCTCTCTCCAACTGGATTGTACCGGTAAGAACTGGGTCTTCGTTTGCCGGAGTCGGACCGGTTCCATCGGTAGAAACGACCAGGCCCGAGCTACCCGTGGTGGCCCCGGTTGCACCGCCCGGCGCACCGCTGGCACTTAATGTCTGGGAGGTGCCGCCCAGCGTATTTTGAAGCACCGAAGCGCCCACGCCGCGCAGCCCGGAACCGGCTTTGGCCCGCAACAGGTCGAGGTCGGCGATATCGAGGTAATAGCGGGCAATCGCGATGTCGTAGTTGTTCTCAAGCGCCAGCGCAATAGCGTCGGAAAGGCTCAGGTAAATCTTGCCGTTTCTGACGAGATCGGTTAGCCGAACGGAATTGAAAAAGCTGGCCTTGGCGATAGTGGTAGGCCGATACATATTGATCGGATTGCCTAAAAGACGGCCAGCCGGCTTTGAAAAATCGCGCTCGGACGGACGCAGCCACAGAGGCTCGGTCGACACCGGCGTTGGAGCCGAGGGAAGAGTCGATGCCGACTTCTCCGTAGCTGTGGTGGCTCCCACGGATGTTGCAGGCTGCGGCTGTTGTTGCGCGAATCCCGAGGGGACTCCCGCCATTAATGTCAGCATGGCTGCCGCCAGCGCACGCAGCCGATTCCCTGCCTGGCTGCGAACCGTGCCCGCTACCTTTTCCTGACGCTCAAACACACCTGTACCGTACGAATGCATGATTCCTCTCCACGATTGGTTGAGGCATGTGGGGTGCCGTTCTTCACGACGGCCGGAGCGCCTCTCCGGTCGCAAACCTGCGAGTCTCAAGAGGCCATCTTCGCCGTCCATCCGCAGCGCTGTTTCCCGTTCAACTGGCAATACGCGCAGGAGACATGATTCGTTCCCAAGGTTTACGGCTCGGCGCGTTTCACAGCAGTTCAGCGGTCTTTGCAACGGAAACCTGAGTATATCCCACCCATAGCTCTCTTCCCCAGGGAGCGGCTCGTTCGGGTACCCTGTTGACTACAGCCCATTCCCGTGATGAAACCACCCCAAACTGACCCGCAGCCGCACAACTGGAAGCTGACCCTCGCCTATGACGGCACGGATTTCAACGGCTGGCAGGTGCAGCCGGGCAAACCGACCGTGCAAGGCGAGCTGCAGGCGGCGCTATTGCGCATTACAGGCGAAAATCCTCTGCCTCAAGGATCGGGACGGACGGATGCCGGGGTGCACGCCCTGGGCCAGGTGGCGAGCTTCGCCTTGCAAGCGCCGATCCCGGCGGAGAACCTCTATCGCGCACTCAACCGGACGCTCCCCCGGTCGATCCGCATTCTGGAGGCCCAAGCGGCTCCCGCGGACTTTCACGCCCGTCATGCGGCGGTCGCCAAAACTTATGAATACCGCATCCACCTGGGCGAAAGTTGTCTGCCTTTTCTGACTCGCTACGTCTATTGCTGCCGCTGGCCGATGGATACGGACGCCCTGGCCGCGGCAGCTTCGGCATTCGTGGGCGAGCATGATTTCTTGAGCTTTGCGGCCAGTGACCCCGATCTGACCCACCGCCACTTGGAGCACGCACTGGAAGCAAAGGCCCAGGCCCAAATCGATCCTCCGACGGCGATCCGCACGGTTTTCAGCTCGGAGTGGGAGCGGCGGCACACCGACGCCGACGAGTTGCTGGTCTATCGCATCCGAGGGAACGGTTTCCTGCATCACATGGTCCGCAATCTCGTGGGAACCATGATCGAGGTGGGCCGGGGACGATGGCAGCCCGAGGAAGTGGCGAAGATTCTGGCCGCACGGAACCGGTCGGCGGCTGGCCCCACAGCTCCGGCGCAAGGACTCTTTCTCCATTCGGTGGAATATCCTTCCTGCACTGGGAACGAACAGCCGGCAACGGGTCCAGAACCCCACCTGCTACCCTGAAGTTGTT
>JAATGG010000255.1 GCA_015654835.1 Terriglobales bacterium | reverse complement strand
GGCTTCGCGATCTCCACGAGTTGGTCTGCAGGCAGTGTGTGCGGTGGCTGCGGCAACGGCGTAGGCGGCTTCATTGCTGACTCATATAGAACAAGCTCAGGCGCGGCAAGTTATAGTGCGCGAGTAACTGCTTTTGTACAAACTGATGTTCCACCTGTCGCAGTTGCACGGCGCCCATGCGGCTGCGATACGGCGTCAGTTCGCGGGCCGCATGCTCTTTCAACTTCACGAGCAGTTCTTCCGGCGCAGCGGTAGTCAACGCAGCGTACAATTTTTCTTCCAGCACGATCAGGTTACGCTCCAGCGCTTCCATGTCGTGGGCAATCGTACTTTCCGGGGCCGCGAGGCGAACCTCTGCAGCCAGTTCGCGCAGGCGGCTCGCCGTCGCCGCACAGGCTTCTGAAGCAATCGCAGCCGCATCGAGCGCCGTCGCCGCGGCATCCAGATGCGCTGCAATCCGGTCCTGCTCGAATCCCGACTCACGTTCCACAGTAGCCGCGGCAGTCGGCTCCGCGAGCGTGCCGGCGCCGGCTTCGCGCAGGTCTTCGGCAGCTTCCATCACCGCTTGCGCGCACCACGCAAGGCCGTTCACGCGCCTCATCCGGCCACGTTTTTGCCGCGCTTCATATTTATCGAAAGCGGCGTCGATGCCGCGCAGAGCCGCATCCAGCGGAATGCCTGCCTCCCGCCATGTCTCGATCAGCGACCAGTCGAGCGTAGAAAGCAGCAGCATCGATCCACGCCGCTGCTGAAAACGCTCTTCGATCTCGGTGAAGTAATTGAAATAGTTCTGCACAGTTACTTTTCGAACCTGTCTAAGACGCCCCGGTCGCCAAAACGTTCCCGGGGAACTTACTCTCTAGTGCGCGCGGCTACGCGGGCGCGTGGTGCGGTTGCGCTCAAACAAAATGCGCAGTCCATCGAGCGTCAGCATGTCGTCGATCTGCGCAATATAGCGCGAATCCTCTGAGATTTGCCGCGCCAGCCCGCCCGTCGCAATCACCCGCGGCTGCGCGCCCAGTTCCGCAATCATGCGTTCCAAAATGCCATCGACCAGGCCGATGTAGCCGTAGTAAAGACCGCTCTGCAAATGCGTCACCGTATTGGTGCCGATCACCTTGGCTGGCCGCTTGATGTCCACGCGCCCCAGCCGTGCAGCCCGCGCAAACAACGCATCGGCACTGATGCCGAGCCCCGGCGCAATCGCTCCGCCCAAATACTCGCCCTTGGCCGAGATCACGTCGAACGTCGTCGCCGTGCCAAAGTCCACCACGATGCAGGGACCGCCATAGCGCTCATACGACGCAATCGCGTTCACCAGCCGGTCCGCGCCCAGTTCCGTGGGGTTATCCACCAGCACCGGCATCCCGGTCTTGATGCCTGGCTCGACGAACAACGGCTGCAGATGAAAATATTTCTCGCAGACCCTGCGCAGCGTCGTCTCGACCGGCGGCACCACCGAGGAGATGATGATGTGCGTCACCTGGTCCACTGAAATGCCGTGCATGTTGAACAGGTTCACAAACAGCACGCCGTACTCGTCCGAGGTCTGCGTGCGGTGCGTAGTCACCCGCCAATGCGCCTGCAACTCCTGCTCGCTGCCCGGACGCTCCAACGCCGCGGAGCCTTCCGCCTGTTCGCCATCGAGCCGGTAGAGGCCCAGCACTGTATTCGTATTGCCCACATCGAGCGCAAGCAGCATATCTTCAGTCCGTTTCCGCAGCGCGAATGCCGCCGGTCTGCACAGTCGTCAGTCCATCGTCCGTGCGCACCCGCAGAAACCCGTGCTCATCCAGCCCTTCGGTCGTTCCCACGCAAGCCTGGGGTCCATGAACCTCAACCCGCCGGCCGCGCACCCACGTCGAAGCCTGTTCAATGCGCGAAAGAATCGTCCGGGTCGCCGCAGAATCGGCAAGTCCCAGGCTTTCGCGCTCCAGCGATTCTAGCAGGGAAACGAGTAGCGTTTGGCGGCTCACATACCGGCCCGCTTCCAGGTCGAGCAACGTCGGCTCTGTCGCCAGTCCCGTCTCAAAGCTGCGCTGGTGCACGTTGATCCCGATGCCCACCACGGCAAAGCCAATCGCGTTCGGTTCCGCCTGCGCCTCCACCAGGATGCCCCCGGCCTTGCGCGCCCCCACCAGCAGATCGTTCGGCCAGCGCAGGTCCACAGGCAGTTCCGCGGCCACGCGTACCGCCTCTGCTGCCGCCAGCCCCGCCGCCAGCGGCAACAGCGGCAAGCGGGCAACCGGAAAACTCGGGCGCAGCAGCACACTGACATAAATCCCCGAGCCGGCAGGGGAGCGCCAGGCATGATCGCCGCGCCCCCGGCCCGCCGTCTGCTCATCGGCAAAATAAACCGAGCCATGCGGCGCGCCAGCCCGCGCAGCCGCCAGGGCGTCGGTGTTCGTTGAAGCAGTAGTAGAAACAAAGTGCAGCTTACCCGCGAAAATGGTGCCGGCCAGCGCGGCATCGAGCGCCGTCAAATCGAACATGGGCTAACTCGGCTCCGCAACAATCCGCATCGAAATATCGGCCGCTTTGGCGGAGTGCGTAAGCGCCCCCACGCTGATGAAATCGACGCCCGTTTCCGCATATGCGCGAATGTTCTCAAGCACGATGCCGCCCGAGGCCTCTGTCGGAACCGTGCGCGTCTCCCGCTTGATGCGATCGACCGATTTCTTCACCTGCGCCGGCGTCATGTTATCCAGCAGGATCGCCTCCGCGCCACAGGCGAGCGCCTCTTCAAGCTCCTGCGGCGTGCGCACCTCGACCTGCACGCGCTGGCCGCCCTGGCGATTTTCAAGCGCACGGGTCACAGCCTTGCGCAAGCCGCCGCCCAGCGAAATATGGTTGTTCTTGATCAGGATTCCCGCCGCCAGATCGAGCCGGTGATTGGTCCCGCCGCCACACTGGACTGCATACTTCTCCAGCGCTCGCAGTCCCGGCACCGTCTTGCGCGTATCCAGCACCCGGGCGTGCGTTCCGTGGATCGCATCGACAAACTGGCGCGTATGCGTGGCGATGCCGCTCAAGTGTTGCATCAGGTTGAGAATCACACGCTCGCAGCTCAGCAACACCCGCGCGTTGTGCCGGATGACGGCCAGCACCTGCCCGTCGTGCACCCGCACGCCATCGAAAATTTCAGGATGGCTGACGACTTCGAAACGGGTATGCGCCTGTGGCCGCGGATCGAGCCGCGCAAAAATCTCAAGGAACCGCGGCACCGCGCCGAGGCCCGCCACGACCATTTCCTGCCGTGCCAGAATCGACGCCGTCGCGCGCAGGTCGGGATCGATGGTGAGGTTGGTGGTGGCGTCCCCGGCGGCTTTGTCTTCCACCAGCGCCTGCTCCAGCAATGTGTCGATGCGGCTGCTCTTCCAATCCATCGTTTTCTCAGTTCCCTTGAGAGAATTCAATTTCGAAAATTCAACTTTTTGTTGGAGAATTCAATTTGTTCGAGAATTCAACTTTGGGGGGGACGGGCTTCAGCCCGTCCATTGGTCCATTGCGAGAGAAGCAATGGCGGCTTTAGCCGCTGAGGGAATGTGACAAGCGAATCTTCCTCAGTGCCTAAAGCCCCGTGCCTCTCTCTTTTCTGTACGGCCTCGGCCCTTACCTTCAACCCGAACCGCAACCGGCTATTCCGGCGGCAACGCCGCCAAAGCCGCACGGGCCTTATCCAGCAGCAACCGCGTCTCCGCTTCCTGTTTCTTCAAGCCCTCAACCACATGCGCCGGAGCCTTCGCTAAAAATCCCTCGTTGCCGAGTTGACGCTCGGCAGCCGCCACGCCCTTTTCGTACTTGGCAATATCCCGGGTCAGCCGCTCGCGCTCTGCAACAACGTCGATGGTGCGCTCGTAAATCACCGCCACATCGAAGTTAGACGTCGAGTGATTCGAAAGTCCTGCACCCATCTGATCGACGAAACGCACGTCACTCACGCGCGCCAACCGCTCGACGAGAGCGCTGTTCTCTTTGAGCACCGTCCGCAGCCCCGCCTCGATGCGAATATCGATCGGCGTCGTCGCTTTTTCTTCCACGCCCATCTCTTTGCGCAGCGCGCGGACTTCAACGATCAAGCTTTGCAGCAAGGCCATGTTGCCGAGCGCATCAGCATCCGCTGCTGCTTCCTCGGCCTTGGGGTACCGCGTCAGCGCAATCGACTTGGCCGGCGTATTCCCGTCGTAAACCGCGTGCCACAACTCTTCGGTAAGGAAGGGCATAAACGGCGACAGCAGCCGCAATGCGCACTCGAACACCTGCACCAGCGTCGTGAGCGCGGCCTTGGTCTTCGCCTTGTCCGCAGTCTCCGAGAAATCCAGCCGCAGCTTCACGATCTCCAGGTACCAGTCGCAAAAGCTGCCCCAGAAAAACTGATAGATGGTGTTAGCCGCGTCATCGTAGCGATAGTTTTCAAGCGACTGGTTAACTTTGGCCGCTGTCTCCTGCAACTCGGCGACAATCCAGCGTGCTTCGAGCGGAGCGTCTTTATCAACCGCCGGCACCCCCCCCAGAACGGCGGGGTCCACCGTAACGCCGATTTCCGCGGCCCGGTCCACATTCATGAACAGGAAACGCGCCGCGTTCCATATCTTGTTGGCGAACGCGCGATAGCCCTCGGTGCGCGCCACGTTGAAAGCAATGTCGGTCCCCGGCGAAGCCATCGAGGCCAGCGTGAAGCGCACCGCATCGGTCCCGTATTGCTTCACGATCTCGATGGGGTCGATCACGTTGCCCTTGGTCTTCGACATCTTCTCGCGGTTGGCATCGCGCACCAGCGCGTGGATATAGACCTCTTTGAAAGGCACCGAATCCGCCAGCGAGCGCGGGCTCCCGTCGGGCATCGGTACGTCCCCGGCAAACCAGCAGCCCAGCATGATCATGCGGGCCACCCAGAAGAAGAGAATGTCGAACCCGGTAACCAGCAGGCTGGTCGGATAAAACGTGGCAAAATCGCTCAGGGCTGCATCCCCGCGATTTTCCGCCATAATCTTCGGCCAGCCAAAAACCGAAACCGGCAGCAGTCCCGACGAGAACCACGTGTCCAGCACATCGGTTTCCTGCGTAATCTTTTCGGAGCCGCAATGGGCGCAGACCGCAGGGTCTTCGCGCGCCACCGTGATCTTGTGGCACGTTGCGCAATGCCACGCCGGAATCCGATGCCCCCACCAGAGCTGCCGCGAAATGCACCAGTCGTGAATGTTGTCCATCCACTCGAAATAGGTCTTCTCGTACATCTCCGGCGTAAAGCGAATGTGCTTCTCGCGCACAGCCTGTTTGGCCTTGTCCGCCAGCGGCTGAATCTTGATAAACCACTGCGTCGAGAGCCGCGGCTCCACCACCGTCTTGCAGCGGTCGCAAAGCCCCACAGCGTGCGCATGGTCCTTCACCGCCACCAGCAAACCCTGCTCCTCAAGCGCGGCAACAATCTTCTTGCGGGCAACGTAGCGGTCGAGTCCGGCATACGCGCCGCCCTCGGCATTCAAGTGGCCGGTATCGTCCATCACGTTGATGGAGGGCAGATCGTGCCGCTGCCCCAGCGCAAAATCGTTGGGATCGTGCGCCGGCGTCACCTTCACCGCGCCCGTGCCGAAGTCGCGGCTGACCCACTCGTCCAGCACCACCGGAATCTCACGGCCCACCAGCGGCAGCCGCAGCTTCTTTCCGTGCAGGTGCAGGTAGCGCTCGTCTTCGGGATGAATCGCCACCGCCACGTCGCCCATCATGGTTTCCGGGCGCGTCGTGGCAACAGTGAGAAACTCGCCGCTGTCCCTGCCGTCCTCGCCGAGCACCGGGTACCGGATCTCCCAGAGATGCCCTTTCTGGTCTTCGTGGACCACCTCAAGGTCGCTGATCGCCGTCTGGCACCGCGGGCACCAGTTGACGATGTACGCGCCGCGATAGATGAGTCCCTGCTCGTGCAGGCGCACAAAAGCCTCGCGCACCGCCACCGACAGGTTCTCGTCCATCGTGAAATATTCGCGCTGCCAATCCACCGACGCGCCCAGGCGCTTCATCTGGTCCAGAATCGCTCCGCCATAGTGGCGCCGCCACTCCCAAACACGCTCCACAAAGGCCTCGCGGCCCAGTTCCTGCCGCGTCTTGCCCTCGCTGGTCAACTGCCGCTCCACCATCATCTGCGTGGCAATGCCGGCGTGATCGGTCCCCGGCAGCCACAGCGCACGGCGGCCCGACATCCGCCGCCAGCGGGTCAGGATATCCATCTCCGCCTGGTT
>JAATGG010000174.1 GCA_015654835.1 Terriglobales bacterium | reverse complement strand
CGAGGGTTGAGCGGTTAATAAAAGCAGAAACAAGAAAGACAAACGATACAGTTTCATCCTCACTCCATCGTGAACTGCGTACATACGATTACCGGGCATCGACCTGCAGATTAGATGATTGAAGTTCCGCCGAGCAGCTTTTCGCGGGTTAGCTCGTTCCACACCGCAATGGCCTCTGGCATCGGCGGGCTGACAATGCCGGGAGCTACGCGCTCCAGCACCTGCTGCGGCTTCACATTGCCATTCTCGTCGCGCAGAATGCCCTTGACCCAGCCCATCGCCGCCAGTCCCCGGTGACCGGTAAACGTCTGTTCCAGATAGAACCAGCGCTCATCCCAGCAGATCAGCCGCGAACTGAGCCAGAAGGACGAAAACAGAGGCAGGGAACGCCGGTAAGTCATCCACACCGCGCCCACCATAGGTTTCCATCGCGCGTGGACAATGTGTCCGAGCAGGCGTGTGCGCGCCAGCAGATGAGTGCGTCCATAGTCCATCACGCTGAGGTAGCGCGCATTGTTCATATGTAAATTGAAGTCGATATCGTGGGGCCAGACATGCATCCGCAACCGGTCTTCTTCGAGCACGCCCAACTGGGGCAGCGGCCGTAGATGTTGCCGGATCGCCAGCGCCGGAATACGGATAAAGCTGATGAAATGCGACACGCCATCCCCCGTTAGGTTCGATGCTCTTCGGCTCCAGTGTAGAAGACCGCCCATACGTCGGACCGGCCTGCAGTCCAGCGGCTTCACGCGGCAGCACTGGCGTGGGGGCGCCCTCATCGGCGACAATCGCTTCTGTCATGGCAAACCTATCGCGCCGCACTTTTTTGAAGGCGGCTTCCGCCGCTTCGCTCGCCGCCGCATCTCCCAGTTTCGCTGCGCCCGCTCGCACCCAGCGGGTCTTCATCGGTTCCAATACGCCGGAAGGCGTTCTGGCCTATGACTGGGATCCGGTGAAGGCCGAATTGACCCCCGCCGGCGTTGCCGCCAAGCTTGCCAATGTGGATTGGCTCACTCTGTCTCCAGGCCGCGAATATGTCTATGCCGCCTCTGAGATCGACACGTTCAATGGCAAGCCCACCGGCGAAGTCGCGAGCTTTCGTATCGTCAAAGGAGAACTGGTGCCGCTCTCGGCCCAGAACTCGGCCAGCGTGGGCACCTGCCATGTGGCGCTCGACCGCACCGGCCGCGTCCTCATCTCTGCGGACTATGGCGGCGGCAGCGCAGCCAGCTTTCTGGTTACCGAGGGCCAGCTAAGTCCTGCGGTGTGGACCGAGCACTACACCAAGCGTGGTCCCAACAAGGAGCGGCAAGAGAGCGCTCATGCCCACTTCGCTTCCTACTCGCCAGACAACCGCTTTGCCTATGTTAACGATCTCGGCGGCGACCTTATCCACATCTATAGCGTGAATACCGCGACGGCCGAGCTGAAGCCTGCCGGCGCCTACGAAGCCAAGCCGGGTTCAGGGCCCCGCACGCTGCACTTTCACACCAATGGACACACCGCCTACTCCGTCAACGAGCTCGATTCCACGGTAGACGTGCTGGAGTGGAATAAGAAGGATGGCAGCCTCACGCGGACCTCGCGCATCGACTTGCTGCGCGAAGGTTACACTGGCCCCACTACCGGCTGCGACACCGTGATTTCGAAGGATGGAAAGTCGGTCTATTTTTCAAATCGCTTTGACGACTTTATCTATACCTGCAAAGCCGATCCGAAGACCGGCCAATTGACCCCGATCGTTCGCTCTGGTTGCGGCGGAAAGATTCCCCGCAACTTCGTGCTCGACCCCACGGAACGCTGGATGCTGGTGGCCAATCAGGACTCGAACGTCATCAGCGTGTTTGCCCGCGATCCGCAGACCGGGAAACTGGCGGAGCAGGGTAAAAACTTTGCGGCTGCCGCACCGATGCGCATCCTGTTTCTCTAACCGGCCTACGCGCCGATAAAGGCCGGACTGCGAAGCGAGGGTGCGGCTGTCGTAGCCGTCTGCATCGTCGAAGTTGCTCTCGTGGGCACATGAGCCAGTTCCCATGCCGAGCGGTCTTTCAGCAGGCGCGACACCAAGGCCGTATGCATGGCATGGCCGGCCCGCTCCGCGACAACGTGACCCTCGATGCGATGCCCGGCCAGTGCCAGGTCGCCGATGAGATCGAGCACCTTGTGGCGCACATATTCATCCACAAAACGCAGCGGTCCGTTCTCCGGCCCTTTGGGGCCGAGAATAATGGCGTTGTCCGCATTGGCGCCCCGGATGAGGCCCATGTCGCGTAGCCGCTGTTCATCGGCCTTGTAGCCAAACGTGCGCGCACCCGCGATCCAGGTGCCATAGGTCTCGGCAGCCAGATCGATGCTGGCGCTTTGATAGCCGATAGGCGCGGGAAATTCAATGGCGTACTGAATGCTGTAACCGGAGCCGGGATAGACTCCGATGAACTTGTTGCCCTCGCGTACTTCGACCGGGCGCAGCACCCGGATGGACTCGCGGCGGCGGCGCTGGGTGCGAATGCCGGCATCGAGAATGGCCTGAACATAGGGCAGGGCACTGCCGTCCAAAATCGGCAACTCCAGGTTGTCGAGCTCGACGATTGCGTTGTCCACGCCCATGCCGATCAGCGCTGAAAGCAGATGTTCGGTGGTGGAAATGAGAACGCCCTGGCGCATGAGGCTGGTGGCGTAGCTCACTTTGGCCACGTTGCGGCCGGTTGCGGGAATCTCAAAATTGTCCAGGTCGGTGCGGCGAAACACGATGCCCGATCCCGCTGGCGCAGGTAAAAGGCGCATGTTAACCGGAGCGCCTGAGTGAAGTCCGACACCCGCAAATTCCAGGGGTGCAGCAATAGTCTGTTCCAAATGTGCAGGACTAGCCAAGTGCCTTCTCCAACTAATGAAAAACCGGGGCGCTTTCATTAGGTTAGACGCGCCCTGGCAAATTGCGCCTGTGGCATTTTTGCCACACTCTGCGCTCGCTAAGCCACTGCGCTGGCTGACTTTCTTGCTGTGCAATGCGTCGAAGAGTCCCGCATCGCTCCGAATCGCCGGACAAAGTCCCTTCCTCGCCTGCACAAAGCCCGCCGCCAGCTCCAGCCTTAAAAATCCTGAGTCCGCCGCGCCTGCCTATAACCTGCTTTTCCAACAGGTTGACCGCAAAGCCGTCGTAAAATCGGAACGTCTCTGGAATAAAAGACGTTAGGACGGATTGCCCATGCCGGTTTCGCCTGATTTTTCCATTTCCATGCGTGCTCTGCTGGCTGGAGCCCGTCGCAAAGAGTCTGCTCTGCTGGATCTTACCCGCCAACTGGTTCGGGCCGAGTCGCCTTCCGACGACAAGGCCGCTGTGGATGCCTGTGGCGCCCTGGTTGCGGCCCACGCCAAGGCATTAGGCGGACGGGTGAAGCTGCACCGGCAGCGGGAGTACGGCAATGTGCTGGAGGCGCGATTCGGCCCACGCAGCAAAACCGCAGCCGCCCGCCGGATTCTGCTCCTGGGCCACATCGACACCGTTTGGCCGTTGGGCACGCTGAAAACCATGCCTTGCCAGGTGAGCGATGGCCGCCTGCGTGGCCCCGGCACGCTGGACATGAAGGCCGGCGTGGCCATGGCCCTCACCGTCATCGAAATGCTCACCGAAGCGGGCCTGCTGAGCCGCGAAATTGTGCTGCTGCTGAACAGCGACGAAGAGGTGGGCAGTCCCGTCTCGCGTCCCATCACCGAACGGGTTGCCGCCGGGTGTTCTGCCGTTTATGTGCTGGAACCGGCGCAGGGCCTCGCCTACAAGACCGCGCGTAAAGGCACCGGCAACTGGCGCATCGATGTGCAGGGTGTGGCGGCCCATGCCGGCGTGGACTTCGAGAAGGGGGCGAGCGCGCTCGGCGAGTTGGCCCATGTCATCGAGACAGTGAGCGGCTGGACCGATCTCAAGCGCGGCCTTACCGTCAGCGTCGGCTTGGCCGGCGGGGGCTCGAAGACCAACGTAATTCCTGCCGAAGCCTGGGCCGAGGTGGATGTGCGTATCGCCCGCAAAGCGGACGGCCCGCGTATCGAGCGCAAGTTTGCCGGGCTGAAGCCGGGGGATAAGCGCTGCTCGCTCCATGTGACCGGTGGCATCAATCGCCCGCCCATGGAGCGCACGCGGGCGACTGTCCAGCTTTATCGTGCAGCAAGGGCGCTGGCCGCGGAGTTGGGCCTCACCCTCGATGAAGCGGCAACCGGCGGCGCCTCCGACGGCAATTTCACGGCAGCTTTAGGCATTCCTACCCTTGATGGCATGGGTGCCGTAGGCGAAGGCGCACACGCCGCGCACGAGTCCATCGTGCTTGAGCATCTGGCGCCAAGAACAGCGCTCCTGGCGGGCCTGCTGGCACAAATTCCAAGCGAAGCGTGAAGCGTGAGTCGAATGCAAAGAGTCCCACGATAAGACGAGCGGGGCTCAGGATGCCGGTTCGCTCTCTGCATTCTTGAACGCCGCAATGTGTGCCTGGTGGCGGCGATATCCAGCCAGATAGCGCGCGTCTTCGGCATACGTCGTCGGATAGATGGGCGGCACCGGCTGTGGGTGCAGATCGGCATCCACATTCACAAATGTGAAGGTGCAGACGTTGCTCAACGCCGTGCTCTTGCGGTCGCGGCTGATGCGGGTAATCGATGTTTCCACCGAGATCGAGGTATTACCCGTATAGGCTACATGGCTGACAAAGTGCAGCTTGTCGCCCATGCGCACCGGCTGATAAAAGTTGATGCGATCGACCGACACCAGCAGCGCCCGATGACTCGCCGCCATCTCCGAGCAGATATGCGCGTACATAAAGGCGCGATGGGCCACATAGCCGCCGAAGATT
>JAATGG010000071.1 GCA_015654835.1 Terriglobales bacterium | reverse complement strand
CTTCAAGAAAGGCTTGAAAGAGAACGTGAATGGCTTCGTCGACTCCGTTGGTGAGAACGAGTTGCTCTGGGCTTAGGCCGAGATGGCTTGCGGCAAGCGCCTCGACGGGTTCGCGCTCAGGATAGCGAGTGAGCTCGGCGGCGGTGATGTTGGCGAGCGCGCTCTTGACCGCCGGCGAGCAGGCCAGCGTGTTCTCGTTGAAGTCGAGACGGAGAACGTCGCGACAGCCCAGGGGGGGGTGGTATTCCTTCATGGCAAGAACGCGGGCTCGGGGTCTTGGATAAGGCATTTTATCTGGTTCAGACATTAGACCTCCTCGTGCTCTGGCCTTTGCTTGAGGCTCTGCGCAGCCGGGTGCGAATAGCTTCGGCGTGGCCGGTGAGACCTTCGGCCTCGGCGAGCAGCACAGCTTGCGGACCCAAGATGCGCAGACCTTGCGCGGAATACTCCTGCACGGTGATGAGCTTGACGAAGTCGTTGACGCTAAGCCCGCCACGGACGCGGGCCATGCCGCCGGTGGGCAGCGTGTGATTCGGTCCGGAGATGTAATCGCCCATGGGCTGTGCGGACCAGCGGCCGACGAAGACCGAACCCGCATTCTGCACCCATTTCAAATCGCTCGTCGCATCGACGGTCAGATGTTCGGGAGCAATACGGTTGGTGATCGCGTGTGCCTGGTCTGCGCTGGCTGTAACGATGATGAGGCCGTTGCGATTGAGAGATTCGCGGGCCACTGGATTTTCACGACTGCGCAGCTTGGTTTCGGCAAGGACATCTTTGGCCAATTCGGAGTTGGTGGTGATAAAGATGGCGAGGGCTTCGGGATCGTGCTCGGCCTGTGCCACCAGGTCAGACGCGATGCCAGAGGCGATGCCGCGATCGCTGGTGACCACAATCTCAGTGGGACCGGCGAGCATGTCGATGGCACAATCGAAGGCCACCATGCGCTTGGCGGCAGTGACGTAAAGGTTGCCAGGGCCGGCAATCTTGTCGACGCGGGCGAGGCTCGCTGTGCCATAAGCGAGAGCAGCGATTGCGTGCGCGCCGCCCACTCGATAGAAATCGGTGATGCCCAGCAAGTGTGCCGCGGCAAGTGTTTCGAGCGCGGGGTTAGGCGATACGACCACGATGCGCGCGACACCCGCGACTTGCGCGGGGATGGCGGTCATCAGGAGCGTCGATGGCAAAGGATGGCGACCGCTCGGCACATAGCAACCGACCGAACCGAGCGGGCGCACAAGCTGGCCAGTGATGAGGCCATCGATGGGAGAATCATTCCACGAGGTGGGTAGCTGGCGTTGGGCAAAGGCGCGAATCTGTTCGGCCGCTGTCGATAGGGCTTGCTGCAGCGCTGGATCAATGGCCGCCCAGGCTGTGGCCATCTCTTCGCGCGTTACGCGCAGATCGGCCGCGCCAGCGAGGCCATCGAATTCCGCGGCATAACGAAAAAGAGCACGGTCGCCCTTCTTACGGACATCGGTGACGATGCGTTTGACTGCGGGCAGCACGGTGTCGAGGGCTGCGCTGCCGCGGGCTTCCAGTGATTCGAGAACGGCGGCGGCTGGTGCTGCGCCTCGTCCTTTGGTCCGGATGATCTTCATTTACTTTCTCCGGGGAGGCATTTCTTTAGGGCTAAAGCCTCGCTGATTTTGTTGCTGTTGTGGCGTGGCTAAAAGCCACGCCCTTTCAAAACAGCGCCGTTGTGTTCGAACAGAATGGCATCGACTTGAGTTCGAGCGCGATTCTTAGAGCACCACCTTGTTGAGCGGATACTCGACGATGCCTGTAGCCTTGGCAGCTTTGAGACGCGGAATGACGTCGCGGGCCATACGCTCATCAAGGATGGTATTGACGGCAACCCACTCGGCATCGTTTAGCTGCGAGACGGTAGGTGAATTCAAAGAGGGCAGCACGGCAAGCACTCCGGCAAGGTCGGTACTCTTGACGTTGAGCATGAGCCCCACCTGCGACTGCGCGTCGATTGCTCCACGGAGCATGAGAGCGAGGGACTCGATTTTTTCGCGCTTCCAATTATCGGCGAGAGCGTTTTTGCCGGCGATAAGGCGGGTTTCGCTCTCCATCACCGTGTCAATGATTTTGAGGTGGTTGGCTTTGAGGGAACTGCCGGTTTCGGTAACTTCGACGATGGCGTCGGCGAGCATGGGCGGCTTGACTTCAGTGGCTCCCCAACTGAATTCCACCTTGACGTTGACGCCCTTTTCGGCGAAGTAGCGCTTGCTGACTTCGACGAGTTCGGTGGCAACGATTTTGCCTTCGAGGTCTTCTGCCTTCTCGAACCCGCTGGACTCGGGAACGGCGAGGACCCAGCGCACTTTGCGGCGGCTCTGCTTGGCATAGGTGAGGGAGGTGATGCTGGTGACATCGAGCCCGCTCTCGACGACCCAATCGATGCCTGTGAGGCCGGCATCGAGCACACCGTGATCGACGTAGCGCGCCATCTCCTGGGCGCGGATCAACATGCACTCAATTTCAGCGTCATCGATGGAGGGAAAGTAAGAGCGGCCATCGGCGTAGATGTTCCAGCCGGCGCGCTTGAACAGGGCGATGGTCGCGTCTTGCAGGCTGCCTTTGGGAATGCCGAGTCTAAGCTTATTTGCCACGGAGGGCCTCCGTTTTCTGGCTGACAGTCTGGTTCGATGCGCCCGTGGGAAGCGGCTTGGTGAAGCAACTGACGGTGCCTTCGTGGCAGACCAGACCATCGCCTTCCACTTCCACGCGGAACAGGAGGGTGTCGTTGTCGCAATCGGTAGAGGCGGTGATGACGCGCAGGCGATTACCGCTGGTCTCGCCTTTCATCCAAAGCTTTTGGCGGGTACGGCTCCAGAAAGTGACAAAGCCGGTTTCCAAGGTTTTTGCGTAACTAGCAGGGTTGAGGAAACCCAACATCAGCACTTCGCCTGTGCGGGCATCCTGCACGATGCCGGGCGCCAAGCCGTCCATTTTGTCGAAATCGATTGTGGCTGTCTCGTTGCTCATTTTCATCCTGTGTCGGTTGAATTTTTTGATTGGCGATTTGCGCAGCGCACGAAAAAGCCCGCTGGCTGGTCGCCGGCGGGCTTGGGTATTTCCTGATCTCTCTGGCTGTAATTACATCAAGCCATAACAGTCCGCCGACATGGGGGTCCCATGATGATGGTGGTGACCGTGATGGCGGTGGCTCTGCATCTGTTTCAAACCGTAAGCGAGCACCCCCCTTCGTGTCAAATTTTTTATTACTGAAGCAGGAAAGCGGGCCGAGAATGGAGCAATGCTAAGACGAACAGTTTTAACTGCGCTGGTAACGGCAATACTCTGCGTCCCACTGCTGGGACTAGCTCAAAATGGGCCAAAGATCCATGAAGTTCCTCCACCTGAAGAACGTGTGGACATCAATCACGCGACGATCGACGAACTGATGAAAGTGCCGGGGATGACGGCCAGTTGGGCGGGGCGCATTGTGCGGTTCCGGCCTTATCGCACGAAGCAGGATTTGGTGGACAAGGGGGTTGTGACCGGGGAAGTTTATGAACGGATCCGGGATTATGTAATCGCTCATCGGAATAAGCAGTGAAAGTATTCACGGTCGTGCGTGTGTTCGATCTTTTTGGCGGGGAGGCAGAAGGCAGGAAAAAAGCCTGATTGCCGCGAAAGATGTGCATCGGGCAATCAGGCCTACGTGGTTTAAACGGTTCGTGATGGGCTAGGCGTGGGCCGTTTCTCCCTGATTTTCATTGCCACTCTTGCGCCGCAGCAGGGTGCTCAGGATGACGTAGAGGACGGGAATGAAAACGAGGTTGAGGACGGTGGACAGCAACATGCCGCCGACGATGGTGGTTCCCACCGAGCGCCGGCCGAGAGCGCCGGCGCCTGTGGCGAAGACCAGAGGCAGCACGCCGAGGATGAAGGCGAAGGACGTCATGAGAATGGGCCGCAGGCGGAGTTCCGCGGCTTCAATGGCGGCCTCGGCGATAGAGCGGCCCTTGCGGCGCAACTGCTCGGCAAACTCGACGATCAAAATCGAATTTTTGGCCGAGAGGCCGATGAGCATGACCAGTCCGATCTGGCAGTAGACGTCGTTGGACTGGCCGCGCAGGGAGACGGCACCGAGTGCTCCGAGTACCGCCATGGGCACAGCCAGCAGGATGATGATGGGCAAGGCGAAGCTCTCGTATTGCGCCGAGAGGGTGAGATAGACCACCAGAATGCCGAGGCCGAAGATGATGAGCGCTTTGCCGCCGGACTCGATTTCATCGAGGGTGAGGCCGGTCCACTGATAGGTCATGCCGGGCATCATGACTTGCTTGGCGAGGGCCTCCATGCCGGCAATGCCCTGGCCGGAACTGTAGCCGGGAGCGGGCGAGCCGTCGATCTCGACTGCGCGGAAGAGATTGTAGTGGGTAATGACGGGCGGGCCGGAACTCTCGACCACGGTGACGAGGTTGTCGAGTGGAACCATCTGGCCGCTGTCGGAGCGCACGTAATAGTTATGCAGGTCCTTCGAAGTCATGCGGAAGGGCTGGTCGGCCTGCACGTAAACGCGGTAAGTGCGGTTGTTGTAGTCGAAGTCGTTGATGTATTGCGAACCCATGAACACGCTGAGCGTGGTGGTGATCTGCGAGAGCGGAATATTCATGGCCTTGGCCTTCTGGCGGTCGATGGTCACGAGTTCCTGCGGATCGTTGGCCGAGAAGGTGGTCATCAGGCCGGTCATGTCTTTACGCGCGCTGCCGGCACCGACAATCTGGTGGGCAACGCGGTCGAGATCGGCAAGAGTGTTCTTGCCTTGATCCTGAAGCATGAACTGGAAGCCGCCATAACTGCCGACGCCTTGCACGGCGGGAGGCTGAATCATGGCCACCAGCCCGCCGTTGGGCGCGAACATGAGCATCTGCAGTTTGGGCGAGAGCCGCTCGACGATATCCGCCGCGGAGTGGCCCTTGGCGCGCCGCTGATCGGAGGGAGTGGTCGACACGAACATCATTCCCGCGTTTGAGGCATCGCCT
>JAATGG010000060.1 GCA_015654835.1 Terriglobales bacterium | reverse complement strand
TCAGAGAATTGGCAAGATCAATTTCGTCCCCTGCGAAAGGCGCTGTTTCTGATCCGCTTTCGTGGCGACCATCCATTGGCGGACAAGAGCGGCCTGATCGGGCCTCGACATGCCGTGCACGTCGGCCAAGTCTTCTCCCAGCGTTCAATAATCTACTGGAACGCTGCGACAACTTTTTTGGATTTATCGGTGCGTCTTAAAATAGTTTCTAAGTTCGAGGGCCCTGTAACCGCCTCCAATAAGGTTTGGTGGCTAACCGCTAAGCCCTGTAGCCTTCAATCTGCATGACCGCGATACAGATCAGGTGACTTGTCGGCCCCTCAGCGCCGATTAAAGGGCGAGCGTTGGCTCTTTTCGGCGGGCCAGAATGTAGGCTGCCGTCAGGGCAGCGGTGAAGGCCGCCCCGGCACCCACAGCGAGCGACCAGCGTGGACCGAAGTGGTTGGCGACCCAGCCGACGATGGGCGCGCCAATCGGTGTTCCTCCAAGTCCAATGGAAACGCGCAGCGCCATCACCCTGCCTCGCATCGCTGGCTCCGTGGAGAGCTGCATCATGCTGTTGGTGCCGTTGACGAAGGTCAGGGCGGCTGCGCCGACAATCATGAGAGCTGCCGCGAACGACCAGTAGCCGGGAGCCAGTGCGGCCAAACTACAGCCCAGGCCGAAGATCCCGGCACCGGCCAACAGGGAGGCCAGGCTTGGTTTCATCCGGCTGGCAGCGAACAACGATCCAGAAAGAGTGCCCACGGCCATGAGGGAAGAGAGCAGCCCGAATCCTCGCGCATCGGTGTGGAATACATTTACGGCCATCGTTGAAATAAAGATTGGAAAGTTGAAGCCGAATGTTCCGATCAGAAACAACATGACCAGGATCGCTCCGAGGTCCGGCCTCTTCCACACATAGCGAAGGCCTTCGATAAATCCACCTGAAGCGCGATGGGCTCTGGGGTTGGCGCGCAGCTCCGAGTGGCGAAAGAAAGACATCGAGATGAGAACCGCAGCGAACGAGAGCCCATTCAGAAGAAAGGCCCATCCGATACCAACGCTCGCGATGAGCAAACCGGCAACGGCTGGACCGATCATCTGTGCAGAGTTAAATGACATTGAGTTCAAAGCCACAGCGTTGGGTAGATCTTCATCGCCGACCATCTCCGCCACAAAAGTCTGTCGGACGGGAGCATCCAATGCCAGGGCAGAGCCGGACAGGAAGGCCAACACATACACATGCCAAAGCTGGACGACTCCAGCAACGGTGAGAGCGCCGAGGATGAGCGCAAACACACCCATCGCCGCCTGAGTGAACATCAGGAGCTTACGCTGATTGAGGCGATCCGCGGCCGATCCTGTCCAGGGCAGAAGCAGAAGCAGCGGAGCGAACTGCAGGCCTATGACAATGCCCAGAGCCGACGCATCATGATGAGTAAGTTGCGTCAAGACAAGCCAGTCTTGCGCGATGCGCTGCATCCAGGTGCCGATGTTGGAAATCAGGGCGCCGGCTGTCCACAAGCGGAAGTTGAAACTTCTCAGGGAGCGGAAGGTGCCTGCTGCAGGGTTTCTCATGGATGTTTGGGCGTGTTGCCCCCATGAAACTGGCCGAAGTGACGCGCCGAAAAGAGGCAGATAAGTAGCGCGCCAAGGCCGAACACAAGGATGTGGCTTGTGGTCCGGGGATCAAAAGCGCCGACGTGCGCGACGAGCAGATACGCGACGACCGCGTTAAAGAATCCCCAAACAACGTTGACCGTTGATGAGGAGAGCCCCTCGCCGGGCGGCTTAGCGAAGGGAGTCTGGAAAGGACGTCCCATCGTGCCGGAGACGAAGTGAGGGATTGCGTTTGCCGCAAAAGCACCCCCAAAGAAGTACGACACAAGCCAAAGCCAATTCATGATGTAGATCTCCCCTTTTTCCGATTACAAAATAGGCACGGATACAAATAGGACGCACCGGTGTCAATCATCAACGAGCCGTGAAAGCAGTGCGAGTGCCTCTTGAAGCTTCTGCTGCTCTTGAATAGAAAGTTTCTGGGAGATGATCGTGGCTATCCAGTCTTGTCGGGCGGCCCTGCCCTCCTGAAGCCACTTCAGGCATTTCGGTGTGAGAGACATTAGAGTTTGCCGGCCGTCGCTGGGGTCAGGTACACCGCGGATCAGGCCGGACTCCTGCAACGGCGCAACGATAGCGCTCATGGACTGCGGACGCATCCCTTCCGCTCGCGCCATGCTTGAAACCGTCGCCGCACCATCCTTTTCGAGTCGAAGAAGAACGGAGGCCTGTGACGGTGTCAGATCGTTGCCGCCCCCATGTTCGCGTACACGCAGCTTGAGCTTGCGGAATACCGTACGCATCTCGGCAGCAAGCGTCCGAGCAAGTCCGGTTCGAGAAGGTGTTCGAATGCCCATAAGATCAATATCCCATATATACAGATAATCTGTAAAGTTTGACTGTGTATACGTCCAGGCCGAGGTTTGTGGAACCCTCACGCTTACGACCGGTCTGAGCGCCACGTCCTCAAGGTGCTCCTCCGCCCCGGTGCCTGACAGCGATTGCTTACCGCTCGCACACCCGCTTGCGAATTTTCTCGCAATATCTCGCTCTTGCAAAACCCGCACTGACCCGGAGCACCAGGTTTCTGTCTGCGGCGGATGGATTTGTGGGAGCGCGTTTTTAGCGGCTGTCTTTTGTTCTTTATCAAGGATTTACCCTGCCTTTCGAAAAGTGAAGTTATAGCGATAGCTTCCCAGCACGGCATGTTCGCTGCCTTTTAGGGCACAACGCCGTGATAGCGAAGCCGTGCTGGCCCACCTCAAACGGCTTCGTCTCCGTGAATCACCGGAATGCAACTGCCTGTTCGCAGCGGCTCCATTGTTTTCATCCAGGGTTGATGCCCATCTTGAAGCCAACGAATGTAATAGCTCTATGATGAATATTCGTGTTTTTTCTAGGCTTGCGCGCATTACCGCGCTCATATTTCTTCCTTGTGCCGGGATGGCGTGGGCTGATCCGGTTCTCATGATTTCCATTGACGGACTCAAGCCTGAGTACATTACGCACGCCGACGAGCATGGCCTGCATATCCCCAACCTGCGGCGCTTCGTGCAGGAGGGTACTTACGCCGATGGCGTCATTCCCGTGCTGCCTACCGTTACCTATCCCGATCACACCACGTTGATCACAGGCGTTTGGCCTGCCGAACACGGCATCATTAATAATTCTCTCTTCGATCCGAACCACAACCTGGCGGGCGCATGGTACTGGTATGCGGAAAGCATCAAGGTGCCCACGCTGTGGGATGCGGCCCATCAGGCAGGCATCGGCACGGCAAGCGTCAGTTGGCCCGTGAGCGTAAACGCCACCAGCGTCGATACGCTCATTCCTGAATTCTGGCGAACGAATTCCCCTGCCATTGGCGGTAACGATCAGGACCGCTATCTGATGAATGCCGTCTCGCGTCCAGACAACATGCTGGATGAGATGGAAAAGCGCCTGGGGCTATACATGCCGGGCAACGACACAACCGTCGAGAACGGTGACACCGTTCGTGCCCGCTTCGCTCTGGACATTCTGCAACGCAAAAAACCTGGCTTCATGACCATTCATCTGAGTGCGATGGATGAATCCGAGCATCTCCACGGCCCTTTCAGTCCCGAGGCCAATCAGACGCTGGAAGCTGTGGATGGCATGGTGGGCCAACTGATGCAGGCCGCTCTTGCCAACGATCCAAAGACGAAGATTGTCATTGTCTCTGACCACGGCTTCGTCGCCATTACGCACTCGGTGAACCTCTACATTCCGTTTCTTGAGGCAGGCTTGATGCAACTGCCAACCAAACGTACCGGAATTGAAGCGATGCTCTCCTCTTCAACTCCGGAGCCGTGGAAGGTGGAATTCTACTCTGGCGGAGGCGTCACTGCCATCATGCTGCATGACCCTGCGGGCATGGGGACAAAGGAAAAGGTCCACACGTTGCTGACCAAACTTGCCGCCGATCCAAACAACGGCATCGAAAGCATTCTGGATGAAAAGCAGATCGCTGAACGCGGAGGCTTTCCCGGAGCCTCATATCTTATCGTCATGAAGCCGGGATACTCAGCGGGAGCTGCGACTTCCGGTCCGCTGGTTACCGGCGAGTCTATGTTGAAAGGCAGCCACGGCTTCTGGCCTCTCTTTCCGGAAATGCGCTCGTCGTTCTTCGTTCTCGGTCAGGGAGTGGCACACAACCGCGACCTTGGCGTGATCGACATGCGGCAGATTGCACCCACCGTAGCAAGCGTTCTGGGCGTGAGCCTGCCGACGGCCAGGCAGCCAAAACTGCGAATTGAGCAATAATTGGCTGCCAGAAACATTGTCATCCTGAGCGGGTGAGTTGATTTTTAGAAATAGCTGATTTATTGAGAGATAAATAGCCTGTTTTTGGCTGTGTAGGAACTGTGCAGGCAATTTCTCGATTTCTGTGCATTTCTTGAACGCGAGACTCCATTCTACAGTCACGATTCATAGGTTAGAGGCTGTGTCCTAAGCCCATGCTGTGTTCGATGACCGGCGCGATCTCCGGCTGCGGCGGCGTGATGGATTGCTCCGGCTTTATCGCTGGCATGTGGGCGCTCTCGTGGGACACGTCATGCCCTAACGCTTCAGGTAGCTTCGCGCGGTCGTTGGTGTATACCTGCGCGTCTTCCGCGCCGCGCGAGACGGCGACGTAAGCCATGCGGGTGTTGAGCAGGTCTTTCGCGGCCAGCTCGGTATCGACGTGAATCAATACCCGCTCGGCAGTCTGTCCCTGGCTGGAATGGCTCGTTACCGCATAACCGTGATCGAGATGCGGATGCTCGCGCGGATCGAGCTGCACATCGCGGTCTCCGTCCATCTTCAAGCGCATCTGCCCATCCTGGCCGATGGCTTCGACCGTCCCTAATTCGCGGTTGGCAACCTTCAAGTCATTGGCCGGTGCGGTGAACTGGATGCGGTCGCCCACGCCGAAACTGCGCGGCTCTTCCCGATACACAGAAACGCCCTGCTGCCGACGTGGATCATAGGTCAGCTCTGAGCCATCGGCCCGCACGACCGTCAACAGATTTTTCTCCGCATCAACGCTCTTGACCCGCGCGTACTCACCGCGCTCCATGCCGGTCTCTTTCGATGCGCGCGTGTAGCGCACTACGTCGTTGAACTCATAGCGTGCGGCCCATGTCCGCTCAGGCCCGGTTAGGTCTTGGCGGGGCACAAGCGCCTCGATGCGATGCTCGTCTTTGCTTACCAGACCGCGCTCCTGCATCTCGGCACGAATCGCCGAGTTGATCTCCACGCGGGAGCGATTGTCGGGCGAGACGACCAGCGTGCCTTCTGGCGACTTCGCGTATTCGTTCGCAATCGCGGCGATGCGTTCCTCGTGGCCTCGAATCTCATGGACGCGGCCCTGTCGGTCTAAACCCTGTATGGCCTCGCGCACCTCGCCCCGCGCAAGCTGCTCGACTACCTGTTTCAGCTCCGGGTTTTTCTGCCGGACGATCTCTTCGAGCTTCACCGTTTTCATGCCCGCATCCTGAAGCTGCGCGAAGGGACGCCCGGCCTCGACTGCCTCATGCTGCCGACGATCACCTACCAGCAACACACGATCATTGGAATGAAGGCGATTCACAAACTCGTGCATCTGCTTGGTGGACGCAAGCGAGGATTCATCGAGCACATACAGACGGCGCTCTCCGGTGTCCGGCTGCTGTCCACGCGCAAGATGCCTTTGCAACGTGGATGTTTCCATACCAGCGTCGGCCAGCTTTTGCGCCGCGCGGGACGTAGGCGCGAAACCTTCGACCTTGTACCCTTGTGCTTCTGCGCCTTCACGAATGACGGCCAGTGTCGTTGTCTTGCCAGCCCCAGCGACGCCATCCAGCCCCACTATCTTTTCGCGGGAGAGAAACACATCATCGACCACTTGGCGCTGCGAAGTATTCAGTTCCGGGTGGCGGTCTTCCGTTGCAATGCGTATACGTCCATCAACCAGCATCGGGTCACTCATCCCGCGCTGATTGCCTTCCTGCATCTTTGCAACAATCTCGCGTTCCATGCGAAGCATGGCAGCGGTGGTGTATTGCTGGCCTGCTCCGGCATGATCGACCGTGCGGAACTCGCCTCGCGCGGCCCGCTGCGCGAACTCCTGCCGGATATGGGCATAC
>JAATGG010000053.1 GCA_015654835.1 Terriglobales bacterium | reverse complement strand
GCGCGCCTTCATACGTATCCGGCGCCCAAAGATGAAAGGGTACCGCCGCGACTTTGAAGCCAAGCCCGGCCGCAATCATGACGATGGCCACGTAAAGCAGGGGCGCTGCATTGATGCCGCTTGCACCAAAATATACCGCGCGCACAATTTGATGCAGACTCGTCGAGCCGGCGATTCCATAAAGATAGCTGAATCCAAACAGCAGAAATGCCGCCGACATACCGCCGAAGAGGTAATACTTAAGCGCAGCCTCGGCGCTTTTGCTCGAACTCTTCGCAAAAGCGGTCAGAATATAAAGTCCCAGGCTCAGTAACTCCAACCCCACAAAGATGACCAGCAAATCCTGTGCTGCTGCGATGAGCAATCCGCCAGAGGCGGCCATCAGCACCACCGCCACATATTCGCCGACATGCTTCGTGAACGTTGAATCGATCAGCAGCAACAGCGTGAGCGCCGTCAACACCAGAATTCCGGTTTGCGCGATGGATGAAAACCCGCCAACCGCAAGCAAGAGTTCCCCAGTACCTTGAAAGCTGAGACCGCCTTGTCCTTGCAGTTGCAATGTCCACAGCGCCGCGCCGCAACCGATGATGCCCAAGAGCGAGGCCACTACGATTCTTACATTGAGTCGAGCTCGGCACAGCAGGCCAAGGTCCACCGCCAGCACCAGCAGAGCCGCAACTTCCAGTGCTGTCTCCGGCAGCGTAACGCGGAAGAGATCTGCGTAATTCATTGTCCCCCTCCCGCAAGCAGCGTTTTCACAGCCGGCTCAATTGCGTCCAGCAGAATCCTCGGATAAAGCCCAACAACGAGACTCGCAGTCCCCAGCAGCGTGACGCCGGCGACCTCCGGCCAGGTAATGGCTGCCAGGTGATGCCCTTCCGTGTGCACATGAGGATCGGGCGGCGCGTCGCTGAAGAACGCCCGTTGCAGTGCGCGCCAGGTATAGGCAATACCGACGATCAGGCCAACACCGGCTGCAGCCGTCCACCAGGGGTTCGCCATCCACGAGCCCACCAGCACTTGCAACTCGGCCACAAATCCCGAGAACCCGGGCAGTCCCATGGAAGCCACCCCGGCAATCACAAACGCCCAGGCCGCGAAGGGCAAACGCTTGGAGAGATGCATGGGCTCAAGTTCCGCAAGTTGCCGCGTGTGGGCCCGTTCATACACGATGCGGCCCACGATGGCGAATAGCAATCCAGCCAGCACACCGTGTGAAAACATCTGCATGACGGCGCCCGTGAGGCCAATCTGATTGAGGGTCATGAGGCCCAGCAGCACAAAGCCCATGTGGCTCACACTGGAGTAGCCGATCACGAATTTGAAGTCGGTCTGGACCAATGCCACCAGGGCGCCATACACGATGCCAATCACGGCCAGCACCGCGAACACGTCGCGCCACGAGCCGATCCCAATGAACGAGAAGCCCCACGGATCGAGTCCATGCGGAAACAGCGCCATGGCCACCCGCAAGCAACCGTAAGCGCCCAGCTTCATCACGACGCCAGCGAGCAGCATCGAAGCGGCAGTGGGAGCGGCAACGTGTCCTGTCGGTGCCCAAGTGTGAAAAGGCCACATGCCCGCCAGAATTCCGAAGCCGATAAAGACCAGCGGAAAGGCCCACATCTGAAAGCTCACCGGCAAGCCCGCGTGACCGAGTGCGATCAGGCCTGTCGAGTGGCTGCCCGCTGTCGCATAGGCTGCCAGCAGCCCGATCAGCACCATGGCCGAACCCACGAATGAGTAGAGCGCCAGCTTCATGGCCGCGTATTCCCGCCGTGTCGAACCCCAGATCGCGATCAGGAAATATTTGGGCACGATGGCAATTTCGTAGAAGACGAAGAGCAGAAAAAGATCGAAGCTGAGAAAAACGCCGTAAACGCCGCCGATAAGCGCCAGGAAGAAAGCGAAAAACTCGTTGGTGCGCAGTTCGATATTCCAACTGAACAACACACCGGCAACCGCGGCCAGTCCGGTCAGCAGCACCAGCACGAGGCTGATGCCGTCGGCGGCCAGCATGTAGTGAATCCCCATCGATGCCACCCAAGGCACATCGATAATGGTCACGCGCCCCCGCCCTGAACCGGCAGCAAACCCGAGCCCGGCCAACATCAGCCCAGCGACAGCCACAATCAGCGCCAACCAGCGGGCCAGCCCCGGTCGTCTTTTGGGCAACAATGCCTCGGCAAGCGCCCCGGCAAACGAGAGATAGATCGTCCAAGCCAACATCTAAAATCTCCAGTGCGCCAGCAGGTTGACGACCGTTGGGTTTACATTCTCCACGATCAACTGGGGCACAAGGCCAAGCAGCATCATCAAGCCGGTCACCGGAGCCAGCGCCAGGCGCTCGCCGCTGTGCAAATCGGGAAAGGCCGCCCACCGCTCCGGAACCGGACCGGTAAAGACCTTCTGAATCACCGTCAAAATCACCGCTGCATACACCAGCAGTCCAAGGATCGAAACCGTGGCTGCTACCCAAGCCAACGGGAAGACACCGCGGAAGATTAGAAACTCGCCCACGAATCCGTTAAGCCCAGGCAGCCCCAGCGAAGAAAACAGCGTAATCCCCATCAGTCCGCAGAGCACGGGAGCGGGTTTCCGCAGGCCGCCGAAGTCCTCGATGCCGCGTTCGCCGCCGCTGCGCTCCTGCATCATGGCCACAAACCAGAACAGCGCCGCCGCAGTCAGGCCATGATTGAACATTTGTAGAATCACGCCGTTCAAAGCCGCGGCCTGGCTGGCCTGAGCCGCGCCCACCGCGGGAACGGCCAGCGCGAAGATGCCCAACATACAATAACCGAGGTGATTCACGGAGGAGTACGCGAAAACGCGTTTCAGGTCTTTCTGCGCCGCAGCAGCCCAGGCCCCCATCACTATCGTGGCAACGGCCAATACCAGAAGCGGTGTACGAATCTGCGCGATCTGGTGGCCAAAGAGCGGAATCGCGATCCGCAGCAGCCCGTACACACCCATCTTCGACATGGCGCCGGTCAGCAGCATGGTTACCGGCGAAGGCGCTTCGGCGTAGGCCGCAGGTAGCCAGGTGTGGAAGGGCATGAGCGGCACCTTCACCGCGAAGCCGGCCAGAATTCCGATCACCAGCCACAAACTCACCGGCCCCAGGTGTGCGGTCACGGCCTGTTCGAGAGCGCCGGTCGAAGCCATCTCCGTCAGGTGGCCGAAGTCCATGCTACCGGTAGAGAGAAACACCGCCAGAAACGCCAGCAGCAAAGCCACCGAACCAGCCATGGTGTAGACGAAGAACTGGGTCGATGCCGGGCCGCGTCGCGCGCCACCCCACAGCTTGATAAGGAAGAACGCCGGAATCAGGCTCAGCTCCCAATAGAGAAACCAGTGGAAGAAGTTCAGCGCCGTGAAGGAGCCGAACAATCCTGCCTCTAACAGCAGCACCAAGGCAAAGTAGAGCCCCGGCTGCCGATGCACGCGCCGCGCCGCATCGATGGACATCAACGTCACGATAGCCGAGAGCACCAGCATCAGCGCACCCAAACCATCGGCGCCCAGGTGGTACTCAATGCCCAGTGAAGGAGCCCATGCCGCTCGTTCGACCATGCCCATGCTGCCGTCGGCGGGCAGACGGGTCCACGCAACCAAGGCCAGGACCAAACCGGCAAGCGCCGTAATCAGAGCCACAGCCCGCGCGTGCCTGCCCGACCAGAGAGCGATCACGGCACCCACCACGGGCAACAGAGTTAAGAGCGTCAGTATCGGAATTCCGTTCATGCCCGGCTGCTCCAGATCAGGATCGCGGCCAGCAGCACCACGGCCAAGGCTAAAATTCTCAAATAAGTTTGCACACGGCCGGTCTGCACCCTCGCCAACAGGCCGCCACCGGTGGCCAACTCCTCGCAGCCCTTATCGAAACTGCCGTCTACCCAAAACATATCGAAGAAACGATTGAAGCGCGCGACTCCGCGGAAGGACCATGCCACCCCAGTCACTACTCCGCCCCACACGCGGCGGTCCAACCAGTCCGCGACCTGCGCCCACCATCCATAGAAGGCAATCACCGTCACCCCGTACAATTCATCGACATAAAGCCGATTGCGCAACGCGGTCCAGACCCATGGCGCAGCCGACTCCAGCACATCCGGATCTTCCTGGGCAGGTGTTTTATTGCCATAGAACCACCAGCCCAGCCCTAGCCCCAGCAACACAACGACTGTCGAAGTGGCCATCAGGGCTAGCAATCCCGGCTCGGCAAATCCATGCACATTGAAAGCTGCCGGGCGGCCCTCAAGAAAGGCGTGAAACCACGGCCACAGTGGAGTTCCAATCAGTCCAAGAGCCATGGCGAAGAAAGCCAGAATCACCAGCGGCAAGGTCATCGATTGAGGGCTCTCGTGCGCAGGCTTGTGGCCACGCCAGTGGCCAAAGAAAACGTAACTGACTTGCCGTGTCATATAGAAGGCAGTCAGCAGCGCACCGAAGACCAGCATGTAAAACGGGCCTTTGGCTACGCTCCAGTGTTGCGCCGCTTCGAGAATGCCGTCCTTGCTCCAGAAGCCCGAGAACAGCAGTGGAAACCCGCTCAAGGCCAGCATACCCACCGTATAAGTAATGAACGTGAGGGGCATATCGGCCTTGAGCCCGCCCATCTTGCGTATGTCCTGTTCGTCGTGGCAGCCATGAATCACCGAACCAGCCCCCATGAACAGGAGCGCCTTGAAGAAGGCGTGCGTGATCAGGTGGAACATGCCCACGGCCACGCCGCCCATACCGAGCCCGGCCATCATGTACCCAAGCTGCGAAACAGTGGAGTAAGCCAGGATGCGCTTGATATCGTTCTGCGCTACGGCAATCAAGGCCGCAAACACGGCCGTCGATGCGCCCACCCAGGTAACGACGGTCAATGCTGTCGTGGTTCCTCCAGCTAAGGCGCCAGCCTGCATCAACGGATAGACGCGGGCGATAAGATAGACGCCTGCCGCCACCATGGTCGCCGCGTGAATCAGCGCCGATACCGGCGTGGGGCCCTCCATCGCGTCCGGCAGCCATACATGCAGCGGTAACTGGCCGCTCTTGCCGGCAGCCCCGGCAAAGATCAGCAGACCGATCGCGCCAGCCGCGGTGAGGCCCAGCGCCGCAGGCTGTGTCAGCAAGCTCGCCAGGGCCATTGGCTCAATCGAACCCGCACCGCCGTTGTAGAAGAGCAAGGTGCCCGTCTGCGCAAACAGCCAGGCCATACCCAGCAGGAAAAATACATCGCCGACGCGCGTGGTGAGGAAGGCTTTTTTAGCCGCGGCAGCCGCCGCCGGACGGTGATACCAGAAGCCGATCAGCAGATACGACGTGAGGCCGACAATCTCCCAGTTCATAAACAGCAGCAGCAAGCTGTTGGAGATGACCACGCCCAGCATCGCTCCCCCAAACAGAGAGAGGAAGCAGAAGAAGCGGGTGAAGTTTTCATCATGGGCCATGTAGCCAGTGGAATAGATGAAGATGAGCAGCCCCACAAAGGTGACCATCACCAGCATCACGGCCGAGAGTGGATCAAGCACCCACCCCAGATCGACATGGGCTGCACCGACTTGAATCCATGTGAAATTGACGGTTTCACGCGCCGGCAGCCCTTGCGCCCAGAGGCCCACGACGTGTCCAAAGGCAATGAGCGCCAGCAGCAATGAAAAGCTCATCGCGCCGATGGCCAGTGTGGCCGCCATTCTGCGCCTGGCCTGCTTGAGCAGGGCCGCGATGCCCGCGGCCACCATCGGCACGGCGGGAATCAGCCAAAGGACCTGCGCAATGGGAGAAGCGACGAGTTGTGGAGTGAACGGAATCCCTTCTTGCATCACCGGCTCACCCCTTCATCCTGTTCATCTGATCGAGATCCGTAGTCTTGGCATGGCGATGAATGGAAATTACCAACCCCAGGCCAACCGCCGCCTCAGCCGCAGCCACCGCGATCGAGAAGATGGCGAACATCATACCGGTCAACGCCTCGGGATGCGGCCCGTAGCGCCAGAAGGCAATCAGGTTGAGATTAGCGGCGTTCAACATCAGTTCGATCCCGATAAGCACCAGAATGGCGTTGCGTCGAGTCAGCGCACCGGCAAGCCCAATGGCAAACAGAAGCGCTGCAACCAGCAGATATCCCACCAGCGGCGTAGCTGCACCCGTCACTTGGTTCCCTCTTTCTCATGCATGGCAACGATGACAGCACCGATCAGGGCCGCGGTCAGCAGCACAGCCACAATTTCCAGCGGCAAGACGTAGCGTCCCATGAGTGCCTTGCCGATGTCGTTCACGGTCACGATGGGCGCTGCCGCAGGAGTGTATGGCAATCCAGGTACGCTCTGCAGTACGGCCCAGCCGAGAACCGAAAACACGGCGGCAGCTACGGCGAGTCCGGCCAGCCATGTGTGGCTGAACACCCCATCTTTGGGCGTTTCAGAACCGCGCGTCAGCAGGATGGCAAAGACTACGAGAATTGCGACAGCGCCGATATAAACCAGAATCTGCGCAAAGCCGGCAAACTGCGCGTCAAGCTGCAAAAACAACACCGCCAGCCCGGCGAAGGCGATGGTCAACGCCAGCGCACAGTGCACGGTGTTCTTGAGCAGCACCGCTGCCGAGCCGCCCAACACGGTGAGCGCCGCAATCAGATAAAACGGAATATTCATTCAGCGGCCGGTCCTTTCGCTAGAGCTAAAATCTGTCATCTTCCGCGCGTTTTTGCGTAGCCCTATGTTGTGGCGTCTCTCGCCCCGGCAGACATCATTCCGCATAGCGATAACTCCTTGGGCCGACGTGTTGGCGGCGCATCTCGACGCGTCCTACGATCACGTAAGCCAGCACCAGAATTGCCGAACAGACAACCCATCGCTGCCAGCCATCGCCGAGGAATCGCCACAAACCGGCGACAAACAGATTCAGCAGAGTCATGGGCAGCACAAACTTCCACGCGAAGTTCATCAACTGGTCTTGGCGAAGCCGTGGCAACGTACCGCGTACCCAGATAAATACGCAGATCGAAAGCATCAGCTTGCCGAAAAACCAGATCCACGACGGCACCCAGCCCAGGAAGGCGAACGGAGCCGACCAGCCGCCCAGAAACAACGTGGTTCCCAGGCCGGAGATCGAAAACATGCCCAGGTATTCCCCCAGAAAGAACAGCGCAAACTTGAAGCCTGAATACTCGGTAAAGTATCCAGCCACCAGTTCCGACTCGCCCTCAGGCAGATCGAATGGAGATCGATTCGTCTCCGCCGTCGCGGCAATGGCAAACATCACGAAGCCCGCGAATCCCCACGGCGTAAAGATGTACCAGTGCGGCAGCCCCCAGGTGTAGTGGTTTTGCGCCTCGACAATCTTGACCAGCGAGAGCGACCCGGTCATCATGACTACGGCCACGCTCGACATGAGCAGCGGCACCTCGTAGCTGATCATCTGGGCCACGGCGCGCATGGCGCCCAGCAGCGAATATTTGTTGCGGCTCGACCATCCGGCCATGAACACGGAAAGCTCCGTCGATGCACCGACGGCAAAGAAGAACAGCAGGCTGGCGTCCATATCGACCAGCACCATGTTGCGGCCCATGGGCAGCACCGCGAAGCCCATAAAGACAGCGACGACCAGCACCAGCGGCGCCAGAAAGTGCACTGTGCCATCGGCGCTGAGTGGAACAATGTCTTCTTTGGTCAGTGACTTGATGGCGTCGGCAATGGGCTGAAGCAGCCCGAACGGGCCGGCACGGTTGGGGCCAATGCGGTTCTGAATGCGAGCCAGGCCTTTGCGTTCGAGCAAGACCGTGAGCGCAAAAAGGCCGGGAAACAGGCCGATGATAACCACCACGCACAGCAGCACACCCGCCACCGGCTGCAAGCCCGCAGGCAGCAGACCCACCAGCCACTGTTTGAAGAGAACGAATATCTGATCCAATGTTGCGAACATGAATTAGGCTTCCCCTTCGACAGGCTTTGCGGCTGGCTTGGCAGCGGGGACGGCAGGTTTAGGAGCGGCAGCGGCGGCCTTGGCCTTGGCTTCCGCCTTGGCTTTCTCTTCGGCCAGCCGCGCGTCTACCTCCGCGGCTTCGGTGGGATGAATGTGGTGATAATACTCGTTCGATTTGGCCAGTTGCTTGCGGTCATGCAGCAAGCCGCCAAAACGGTCGTCGGTAGATAGCTCAAATTCCGTGTCCATCTTGATGGCCTCAAAAGGACACACCTCGACACAGATCTGGCAACTCATGCAAACCGAAACGTCGATATCGAACTTCGCGGGATAAAATTGCTGCTTGCCGACAGCATCCGGCTTTTTATCTTTGCTCTTCTCAATGTAGATGCACTTGGGAGGGCACTCTTTTTCGCAAATCTGGCACGCGACACAGCGCAGCCCCGCCTCCCACTCCGGCCCGTCGTAGACCAGGAAGGGGAAAACACGCGTAGCCTCGATCGGAGCGATCCGCTGTTCCGGATACTCGACGGTCGTCAACCGTTCCGCGGAAACAAAACTGCCGGCAAAATTCTTTGCCGTCTCCGCGAGCCCCTTCAGTATTCCCTCACCCAGCAATTGAAACCTCCAAGTGCAGCTACTAGCCGCTAGCTATTAGCTTTTTCGTGCAACAAATGCTTCGACGGCAAATCCAAACCACCGACCCGCAACGAACAGCTAGAAGCTCGCCCTTATCTGTCTACTTCTCCCAGCACGATATCGACGCTGCCGAAGATCAACACCACATCGGCGACATTTTGTCCCAGGCACATATCCTCAAGAATGGTCAGGTTGACGAGGCTGGGCGGTCTCACCCGGTAACGGTAGGGATTCGGTCCGCCATCGCTGATGAGATAGAACCCGAGTTCCCCTTTAGGCGCTTCGATACGTCCATAGGCCTCACCCGCTTTGGGGCGAAAGCCGCGAATCTTGGCTTTGCCGTCCATCACCGGCCCATCGGGAATCTCTTTGAGCGCCTGCTCCAGAATCTTGATCGACTCGCGCGCCTCCAGCAGACGAATCATGAAGCGGTCGAAGACATCGCCGTGATCGCCCAGGGGCACACGAAACTCGAAGCGGTCGTAGATACCGTAGCGGTCCACTTTGCGAATGTCGTAGTTGACGCCCGAGGCGCGCAGCATAGGCCCCGTCACACCGGCGTTGATCGCCAAGTCCGGCCGCAGAATGCCGACACCTTGCGTGCGTGCCATGAGAATTTCGTTGGAGCGGAGCAGTGCTTCGAATTCATCGACAAAGCCGGGCAGCCCGGCCACCACTTTCCGCGCAGCATCCAGCCAGGCTGGGGAAGCGTCCACACGGCAGCCGCCGAAACGCATGTAGTTACACATCATGCGCGAACCCGTCAGCGACTCGAAGAGATCGAGAATTTTTTCGCGCTCGCGGAAGGCGTACATCAGCGGCGTACCGCTGGCGCCCATCTCCTGAATCAGAAAGCCGATGGCGCTTGCATGGTTCTGCACACGCGTCAGTTCCCCAAGAATCACGCGCAGATATTCGGCACGCTCGGGAACCGCCTGCCCCACCAGCTTTTCAACGGCCAGTGCGTAGGCCCAGTTGTTGGTCAGCGAGCAGATATAGTCCAGCCGGTCGGTGTAGGGCATGGAGGCCAGATAGCTGTTGCCCTCGGCAATCTTTTCATGATTGCGATGCAGGTAGCCGAAGACCGGCTTCAGGCGGACGACCCGCTCTCCGTCCAGGGCCACGTCCATGCGGAACACGCCGTGGGTCGAGGGATGGTGCGGCCCCATAGCCACTTCCAACAGCTCGGCTTCCCCATCCGGCTCAATGATCGGGGGGCGGTTCCAGCCTTTCAATTTTTTATCGACTGCCGATGCGTTCACTAGAGAATCCGTCATAGCCCGACGCCCGCCCCTTCCTGTCCTGCCGCCTGGTGGGCCTTGCTTCTGGCCAGCACCTCATCGTGCGCCGTCGGTTCATATTCAAAGTCATCGGGCTCCACATAGTCGCGGCGCATGGGATGGTCTTTGAACCCGTCCCACATCAGCAGCCGGCGCAAGTCGGGATGCCCGGTGAAAACGATACCAAACAAATCGAAAATCTCGCGTTCCTGAAACTCCGCCGACCGCCAGACCGGGGTCAACGAGGGCAATTGAACCTGATCCGTCCGATTCGTCGTACGCATACGGATCACAACCGGACCATGCTTCTTCTCGATCGAAAACAGGTGGTACACGACCTCAAGATAACCGGGCTGGACGTGTTTCCGGGTCTCGTCAACCGTTTCCTCGACCATTTTCTCCGCGCCGTCTACGGTCTTGAGAACCTGACGCATCACTTTAACTTTTTCGGTTATCTCTTTGTCCGGCCAATCGATCCCGGTTGCATTCGACAAAAAGTCGAGCGCTAATTCAGCGTCATCGCGCAGGAACTCGGCCACCGCCACGGCATGATTCGGGGCCAATAGCAGCGAGAGCTGCCCGGACGGGCTGGCATTGGGCACGATTTCAATGCTTGCTCCTGGAACCGCTGTCTCGATAGCTGCTTTGATCTCTTCCACTGTCTTCATCAACGAATCACCACCGGCACGGTCCACACACCCTTGTTGGCGGTGGGCTCCAGATCGTGCTCGCCCTGATGCGGCACCGGGAACTCGCCCTGGGCCTCGGCATCGAGGTGGCGTGGACGGTCCTCCCCGGTTAAAGGCTGGCCGGTAATCTTCTTTTGCAGCGTGATAAAGGCCTGCAGCAACGCCTCAGGCCGGGGCGGACAGCCGGGAATGTGCACGTCTACCGGAATATAGCGGTCAATGCCCTTGAGCACGTTATACCCCTGCTTGAAGGGACCGCCGGAGATGGCGCACGCCCCCATGGCAATGACATAGCGGGGCTCGGCCATCTGGTTATAGAGCCGAACAACTTGCGGAGCCATCTTCTTGGTCACGGTGCCCGAGATAATCATGAGGTCGGCCTGCCGCGGTGAGGGCCGAAAGACCTCTGCCCCGAACCGGGCCAAATCATAGCGGGCCATGGTGGTCGCGATCATTTCGATGGCGCAGCACGCCAGTCCAAACTGCATGGGCCACACCGAACTGCGGCGGCCCCAGTTATACAGCTCTTCGATGGTCGTAACGAAGACGCCCTGCTTGCCCAGTTCGATCTTCAAACCCTCTTCAACAGCCATCGTCACTTCTCTCCCAAAGATCGGTAACCCGCAGTCAGTAGACAACCGTCAATCGATTCCACCACAGCACCGCGCAATCGCAACTCAAACAATGAAAGACTGCCTCCTGGCCTCTCCCGCTGCCCTTATGCCCACGTCAACACGCCCTTGGCCCAGGCCCACGCCAACCCCTCCACCAGCATCACGACAAACACCAGCATCGCCACACAAGCCGCCGCGCCCAAACCGGTAAAGGCCACCGCGAACGGCAACAGGAAAACCGCCTCCACATCGAAGATGAGGAAGATGATGGCGTAAAGGTAGTAGGCTGAGCGGAACTGTACCCAGGCGTCGCCCTTCGACTCGAGGCCGCACTCATAGATCGCGTTCTTGATGGCATTCGGCTTGGCCGGCGAATACACCTTGGCCCACAGCCAAGCCAGCCCCAGAGGGGCGAGCCCAAAGCCGAGTGCCGCCACAAATAGAACTGCTAAAGAAAAATAAGGACTCGAGGTCATTGGATAAAGAATTCCCTCACAACACCGTACCAGTTTCAGGCTAGGTTTGGCTAAGGGGATGTGAGCCAGCTCACACCGTTCAGCGCCATTTTCTCGCCATTCATCTCACGCTGTGAACCACCCGCTGCAAATGCCCAAAGCGGGAACGAGCCGCTCCCAAGACCTCTCCACCTTTCGATGGAAGACAGTCCATGCCTCCGTGCTGTTACTGTTCCTCTATTCCTGCGGCTTCCCCGCCCTTTGTGTTGAACCGGAGGAATTAGAGCCGTTCCCTGGGAGATCACTATACGATGTTTCACACGGCTGCGCGCAGGTGGATGTTGGGAGCTTCGCTTGCAGTCCTATCGGTAGCCGTGCCCTCGACAGCGTGCGTCTCGTCTGCTGAACCCCCGAACCCGGCACCGGCAGCTTCCGCTTACGCAGTCCACCTCGGCATCGTCGGTCCCACCTCTCCGTTTCACGACTCCGTCGCCGCCCGCTATAACTATGCATTCGGTAAAGACACGCCGTTTCTGCCCTCGAACGCGACATCTTCCACGGGGCAGTTTCTGAACCCGAAGAGCTTTTTTACCGCGCAATATTGCGGTCACTGCCACGAAGAGGCCTATCATCAGTGGCGTCAATCGGCTCATTCCAATAGCTTTCGCGCCCCATGGTACTTAAAGAACGTGAACCTGTTGATCGCCGAAAAGGGTGTGCAATATTCGCGTCACTGCGAGGGCTGCCATAACCCGGTCGCCCTGCTTTCGGGCGATTTGTCGCAAGGAATGCCAAAAAAACGCCCCTTCGAGGAGGAAGGGCTCACCTGCTCCACCTGCCACTCGATTCAGTCCACGGATACCACCGGAACGGGCAGCTATGTAATGGGCACGCCGGCGGTGCTGGTAGATGAAAATGGCCAGGCGATCACCCGGCCGGTATCGGACGCCGAGATTCTGGCGCATCTTGACCGGCACTCCAAGGCGGTAATGAGGCCGCTCTATCAAACATCCGAGTTTTGCGCCGCCTGTCATAAGGCGGCCATTCCCCGCTCTCTGGACGACTATAAATGGCTGCGCGCCTTCACGGTCTATGACGAGTGGCAGGCTGCCAGTTTTACCAAACAATCGCCGCTTCCCTTCTATCGCAAGGATTCGGTTTCAACCTGCCAGACCTGCCACATGACGCGAGAGCCGCTCGCCGAGGGGACGATGGACCCCGGTGCCAAGGATGACAAGCTGGTGAGTCATCGATGGTTGGGAGCGAACACCCTCATTCCGCAGTACTACAAGTTCGACGAGCAGGCGGAGAAGGTCGCAGCCTTTCTGAAAAACGGCGTATTCAACGTCGACATTTTCGCGTTGGAGAAGGAAAACGCCGCAGCCACAAGTCACGACCACGTAGTGGTAGCGCCGCTGGGGCTAACGAGCTTTACTCTCGCCGCCGGCGAAACGCTGGTGGCCGACGTGGTGATCCAAAACAAGGGGATTGCCCACTCGTTTGTGCCGGAGCAGCGCGACTTTTACGAGTCCTGGGTCGACTTCACGGTGAAGGACGGCTCGGGAAAAATCCTGGCCGAAAGCGGTTTTATCGAGCCGGACGGCGAACTCGACCCGTCGGCGCATTCGTTCACCAACCGGCTGATCGACACGAAAGGCGAGTTGAACGACCTGCACCAGATCTGGCATAACAGGGTGCTGGCCTATAACAACACCATTCAGTCAGGCAGGTCGCAACTGGTGCGCTATCGCTTCAGGTTGCCGAAAGATATCGCCGGCCAGGTCTCGCTGACAGCAACAGTTAAATACCGGCGCTTTAATCAGCACTTTATCGATTACGCGATGGATCAGAAGCATTACCCGCTGCCTATGATCGATATGGCGTCCGAAACCCGAACGTTCAAAATTGGCGAAAACTCTCCAACGCCGCCCGATGCCGCTGAAAACAAAGAGTGGATGCGCTGGAACAACGACGGCATCGCGCTGCTCGACGCGCAGCAGTACGAATCATCGGTACACGCCTTCGAGCGGGTGGCAGCGCTACGGCCCGATGATGCCGATGCGTTTACGAACATGGCAATCGTTGAGATTGCCTGGGAGCGCTATGACGATGCCAAACCTAATCTGGCCAAGGCCCTGGCTCTGCTGCCCGGCGATCCGCGGGCGCTTTACTATCGCGCATTGGTCGAACGTAACGCAGGGCAGGTAAAAGAAGCGATTGCGGACTTTCAGGCAGTGTTGGCCCAATACCCGCGTTCGCGCGATGCCTTGCGGGAGCTGGGGTTCAGCTACTACCAGCAGCACGATTATCCGCAGGCTCGCGCTGCGTATGAGCAGTTGCAAGCAATTGACCCGGACGACCTTGCCGCCCACTATTCCCTGGCCATTCTTTACCGGAGGCTAGGTGAAAAGCAGAAGGCGGCGGCGGAGTCCGCCAAATTTGCCGATCAGAAGGACGATCCGACGGCGAGCACCTATGCGCTGGAGTTCCTGCGCAAACATCCGGAAGTGGCCGCCGAAAGCGTGGTGTGGCATACGCATGATTTGACCGGAGATCCCGTCAAACGGCCCGCCAAGATCGAATACACCTACATCCCGGGAGCCGGAGATTAGAGAGCGTCCTTTTCGACTCGGGATAGCGAGAAATCCGCCGCGTATAGCAGTTCTCCTAATCTTCCGTTCCAGGAATAGGCGATGGGCTCTGGCCTGGAGCGACGATTCCATACTTCAGGTCGAGAAAGCTTTGCAGATCCCTGGGCCGGTCTTCTTCCAGACCTCCACCTTCCATCTTTTCCCCCAGGCCGGCAGGCAGAAGCGCAACGAGTTCCTGCCAGGTAAGGACCTTGAGGCGGGTACGCAGCGCGGCGCTTTTGACGGCGGCCATCACCTGAAACCATGCCTCGCGCAGGTCGGGTCGGCGGTGGTCATGGATCACGCAAAAGCTGCAGTCTTGTGCATGGGCGGCCAGCACGTTGCGGATAAGTTGGTAGCTCGCATAGGCAGGCTCAGTTGCGTCTGAGAGCGGCATATGCGCCTTGGGTAGGGCTACGACGCCTCCTGACGCGACAACCGGCTCCAAGCCACTCTCCAGGCCGATCAAATCGATGAAACTCTCATGCTCCTGAGAATAATCTTCAGGGAACTCGGCCGCTTCCTTCCGCCTCCCGACTTGCAATTCAACCCTGGGCAGCAGGTCGCGATCAAATACCTCGTCGAAATCCCGATAAGCCTCGACCAGGGCAGCCGCACGCGTCTGAAAGTCCGACTCGGTCAGCTTGGCTTCAACCAGCAGCGTGCCAACCCGCATATCGACTTCGGTGCGATCCAGAAGGCCGCTCTTGAGCGGAACACGAGCCTTCCAACCAAATACAGGCTCGCCGCCGGACCCGATACCGGGTTCGATTCCCAACGCGTTGCGCAGCGAAGGCGACTCGACAACTCCCGGCGTGCAGAACACATTCATCAGCAGAGCGTCGGAACTCATGCACGAGTCAAGCTCGCGCCAGCGCCGCAGGGGTTCCGTTGCAGGTTTGGGGAGCGAGCGGGCCGCCTGCGCATGCACTTTATCGAAGCGGTGCATCCACTCCGGCCGCGCCAAGATCGCAGCATAAGCCGCATCGTAGAAGTTGCCGTGCCGCGCACCTTCGGGAGCGTAGACGATCACCGGCTGGCTGCCATAGCTCTCCACATGCAGCCGGCCCCGCGCATACTGGCGATTGCGCAAAGCCAGTTCCATGCGCAATTGACTTGCATAAAAGCTCGATTTCCCTACCATCACTCGTCAGCCTACACCGTGCGGTAGCCAAAAATGCGAGACTGGCAGCACCGAAAGAGCGGATGACAGATGGGATGGCCCCAGAGGGAACGAGCTGTGAGAAAATAGCTTCCGTGATTCTCCGGATGAAGCTCTTCTTCCCTGCCGTGGTCTTGGCTTTAGCCGCTCTGGCTGCACCCTCCGCTCACGCCGTCTCCAAAACCGAAGCAGCCGAGCAAGCAGGAGCGGTCCTCTTCCGCGACAAAGGTTGCGCCCACTGCCACGGAGCGGGCGGCATCGGCAGCAGCAAGGCTCCGTCGTTGGTTGGCCTGCGTGACGACAAGCTCTGGACCCCGGCTAAGATCGTCGATCAGATTTTGAATGGCGGACAAAAGATGCCGGCCTTTCGCGAGTCACTGAGCGACGAAGAGGCGGCTGAGTTGGCCGCATATCTGCGCGCCCGGCACAGACCCATCCCACCCTCTGCCCCGCCCGCTTCTGCGAATCAATAGCCAATAGCCTCGCTTGGCGGCCCAATCGACTCAATGGATACTCGCACCCCGCGCGATCGCCTTCGATAAACCGATCAGGCGATGACGGGCACGTTTGCGACACCTGCCGTTCCAAAAATCTGCCGATAGCGCTCGATCTCGCTGGCAGGTCCCAGAGCCTTTGAATAATTATCGGAGAGCTTCACCGCCGGGCGGCCTTCGACTTCGGTCAGCTTGCAGACCAGGCTGATGGGATCGAAGCCACCGTCGCCCCGTGGGTCGCAATTGCGAAAATCGTTGGTGAGAAACGTGCCCCATCCTGCGCTGAAGCGGATGCGGCGCTCAGGTGTCCATCTGTGCTTATCCAAGAAGTCGCTTGCGCGCTGAAATTCCTCAGGCCGTGCGCCGTTGTGGAGCGTGCCGGTGAAGTAGGCGTGCAAGGCCAGAATGCGGTCCACGTCGAGAGCATCGGAAGCGATCAGCCGCTTTTGACGCGGATCGCAGCCCCGCTGTTGCAACCAGTCGATATACTCATCGCCGGCGATGAAGGGGTCTTTGCTGTCGATACGCTGACCGGTCCAACTTGCCACCCAATCGGGAGCGCCGGCAAGAAACTGCGTGGTTCCAAATGTGTCCGGCAATAGAATAAGTAACTCACCCTGATAAGTCTTCTGCCATAGGTCGAGCAGACGGTACTGCGAGGTCCTCAGGTCTTCAGTGGTCGTGGCCAACGCAGCAAGAGCCATGGGCAACTCGTGCGCGTTGGTGCCGATTGCTTCGAGATCGTGCTTGTAGGCGAGATATGCATTTGAGCTTCCCGCGAAGTTGGGGCCAAGCACATCGCTCATGGCCTTGACGACGTATTCCTGCCAGAGAAAGCTGTGACGGCGTCGGGTGCCGAAGTCGCTGATGCTCAGGCCGGGAACTCCGCGAAGGCGCTCCATCTTTTCCCAGAGCCTCGTCTTGGCCCGGGCGTAGAGAATGTCGAGTTCGAACTCGCTGAGGCGCTTGAAGCTGGCCCTCGTCTTTAATTCATCGATGATGGAGAGGGCATAAATCTCCCACAGCGTAGTCTCGGTCCAGAGGCCATGAAAGATCAGCGAGAACTGGCCGTCTTGAACCGATATCTCGAAATCGGAAAGTTTGAAATCATGTTCGAGCCAGTCAAGAAATGCAGGCTCAAACATGCCTCTGCGCCCATAGAAGGTGTTGCCGGCCAGCCAGATCAGTTCCGATTTGCGGAATCGCAAACGTGCCGTCTCTTCCAACTGCTCCCGCAATTGCTGCACACCGATCATGTCGCCTAGATGCACCGAAGTGGTGCGGTTCTGCAGCGTAAAGGAGACATGCGTCTTCGGAAAGTGCTTCCAGATGAATTGAAGCATCAGCAATTTGTAAAAATCGGTGTCCAACAGGGAACGCGTGATTGGATCGAGTTCCCAGTTGTGATCGTGCGCGCGCCTGGCGAGATTGATGATCACAGTGCCTTTACTTTATCGTAACGGTGCCGTCGAGTGCAGGCCGTCAGCAAGCTCAGCGCTCGATCGTGGCAGCGATGCCGGCGCGGACATCTTCACGGAGCGGCGGCATTGCGCCGCACTGCGAGGCCACCCAGCCTCCCCAACGATTGCCCGCCTCGTTAAGAGTGGCGAGGTTGGCTCCTTGCAGCATGTAGTGCACCAGGGCCGCGGTAAAAGCATCGCCGGCACCAACCGTATCGGCCACTTTGACCGGGACGCCTGGATGCTCGTGCCATCCATCGCGTGTAACCAGCAGGCTTCCCCGTCCTCCGCACGTGACGGCAACCATCGTCAACATGGGGAACTCGGTAAGCAGCCGCCCGGCACCGAGACGCAACGGCGTCTGCTGCGGCGAGGCGGACGGAATAGACGGTTCTGCTAAATCCCCTCCCGGCACCCCGCCCCTGGGCTCAGCCATGAGCATGTCGAGTCCAAGAAGGTCGAGCACCACCGGCAATTCGGCATCGTTCATCTTGACCACGGTGGCTAACTCAAGAGACTCCTGAATCACTTCGCCGGAGTAGAACGGGGGCCGCAGGTTCACATCGAACACGCGTATGCAGGTGGCCGGAGCCTGGGCTGCCAGCGTCTGGATCGTCTGCCGGGACTCCAGGCTGCGCTGGGCGAGAGATCCGAAGCTGAGAACATCGGCCCGTTCAGCCAGTTGTATCCATTCACCGGTCAATTCCAACGAGTCCCAGGCCGCTGGCTCGTGAATCGTGTAACTCGGCTGGCCATTTTCGAAGGTTACAGTCACCCGGCCAGTCTCATGCGCAGGGTCTATCTGTAGAAATCCCGTATCGGCAGGAAGCGGATCGAGCAGCGCGACGGCATTGCGGCCGAATTCATCACGGCCAATGCGGCTGAGAATGGCGGCATGGCTCCCCAGCCGGCCCGCCATGACAGCGAAGTTGGCGGGCGCACCACCCAGCCTGGGCCCCTCGGGAAGAAGATCCCACAACAACTCGCCAATACCCAGAATCAGATGCTGCTCTTTCAAAATGGCGCTCCGGCCTGCGTTGCCCTATTAGCTTTCTCGTTTCGTTGTGCGTTCGTCAAGCCCTGGCTCTCTCTTGGTTCTTCCCATCCAGCGCCAGATGGAACAATCCTCGTAGTTGGAAGCAGCGTACTCGCCGTCCGGCTGGTTGGCCATGATGGTGTGGTCTGCAATCGCATCGACGCGCGAACGGCGCACCGGCCCCGCAAACAGGCATTGAAAGCCCGGATGGCGCTGCAAGATGCTCTCCTGCTCGTGATTGACGTAGAGAAGGTCGAGTTGGCCCTCGCGGCCCGCAAAGCTCCGTGCCATTTTCGCCAGCAGGCGCCGCATCACCACCGGGCCAAACGGATTGAACAGGAAAGCCATGCAAGGGGAGGCCGGAAATTCGAAATCCAGCACGTCCTGGCAGACCACCCGCATGACGCTTTGCGCACGGCCGGCCATCTCCCAGACAGCCTGGTTCTTTTGGGCTGTGTGCGCCAGCATGGGGTGCAGTTCAACCCCTACCACTTCGCGGAAAGGCAGTTCGGCCGCCAGCAACATGGCCCGGCCCATCCCCGCCCCGATATCGACAAACGTATAGTCCTTGCGGGGCGCCAATGGCTTGCTCCGCTGCCAGCGTCGCAGCAGCGATTGAAATACGGAAGGAGCAACTCCATAGTAAGCCGTGATCTGCCGGTCGGTCTTCTGGCCGATGCCCAGATGACGCCCTGCGACCAAGCCGCTGGTTTGCACTCCATGCTCCACATCGAAGGGATGTTTAGTATAGCCATCCTTCACAGATAAGCCCGGCAAGAGGCGCGCCCTTCCACCTCGCTTGCGCGGGATGCCATCGTCTTGCTGAATCTGGCCCGCCTTCACGGTTGAACCTTAGCACAGATGGCCCCCGCTGGGTCCAGCAGAAGGCGAGCAAAAATTCCTGCCGAGCCGCCTGGAACCCCGGTAGGAAACAGCCAATGGACGGGTACCATAATTCCAAGCGCGGCGCTGCCCATTGGCCATTTTTTCTTGATCTGCGCAGCTATTTGTTGTTGAGGGTCTTGAGGTCGAGCACGAAGCGATATTTCACGTCGGCCGTTAGGACACGATCCCATGCCTCATCGAGCTTGGCGAAGCTGGTCATCTCGATATCGGCGACGATGTTGTGCTTGCCACAGAAGTCGAGCATCTCCTGGGTCTCTTTAAGCCCGCCGACCGACGAACCCGCAAAGCTCTTGCGGGCAAGGCCCACAGAGAATGCAGGAATCGCGAGCGGCTCCTCGGGCAAACCGACCGTGCACAAGGTGGAGTCGCGCTTAAGCAATGCCAGATAAGGCGTGAGATCATGCTTGGCCGAAACGCAGTCAAGAATAAAATCGAAAGTGCCGGCATGAGGCACATGCCAGTTTGACTCTCTGGTGAGGATCACCTCATCGGCGCCGAGCTTCTTCGCACTTTCAATCTTGGATGCCGAGGTCGTGAACTGCACCGTATGTGCGCCGAGAGCATGGGAGAACTTGAGCCCCATATGCCCCAGGCCGCCCAGGCCAATGATGCCAACCTTCTTGCCAGGACCCGCATTCCAGTGCTTCAGCGGCGAGTATGTAGTAATGCCGGCGCAGAGCAGCGGCGCGGCAGCCGCCGGATCGAGGTTCAACGGCATCTTGAGCACAAAGCGCTCGTCGGTAACGATGCTATCGCTGTAACCGCCGAAATTGATGTTACCCTTCTTGTCTTTCGAGTTATAAGTCCAGATGGTCGCGCCGTTCTCGCAATACTGCTCTTCGCCGGCGTTGCAGCTATCGCAATTGCGACAGGAGTCGATGAGGCAGCCAACCGCCGCGCGATCGCCGACCTTGAACTTAGTGACCGCAGAACCAATCTGTTTGACAGTCCCCACGATCTCGTGGCCCGGCACCATGGGATAGATCGAACTCTTCCATTCATTGCGAGCCTGATGAATGTCGGAGTGGCAGATACCGCAGAAATCGATAGCGATGTGAACGTCGTTCGAGCCTGGATCGCGGCGCTCAAAGTCGAAAGGCGCGGGAGCGGACGTAGCGGACTGCGCGGCATAGCCGTGTGTTTTGATCATTCGAACAAAAATCTCCTTGGAGGGGTTGCTGTAGGTCTTTCTTGGATGCGCGAGCGTTCGCAAAGACGCAGATTTCAGGCGCATCCCTGCACCCGCATACTGAGTCCGCACTCTAACTGCAGGAAAGAGTGAGAGCACACTTGAAGTGATACTGCGCTCTCACTTATCCATTGACTTAGGTGACTTATAAGGATCTAAGCAGGAACTTATGCCCCCTGGAGGAGAACCTTAGGAACATCGATGCCCAGGGCCGTGGCCAAGTCGTGCTGGTGTTCTTGTTCCTGGGAGATAATCTTGCGGAGTTGTTCGGCAAGCGCGTAATGGCCAAGAGCCTCTGCCTGCTTGACCCGCTGGCGATAGTTGCGGATGGTCTCGGTCTCATTATCGAGGTCGAAGCGAAGCATCTCTTCGGCTTTGCTGGAGAGCTTGACCTCCTTGGGCGTAGCCGTCGGCATGCCTCCTAGATAGTCGATCTGGTCGGCAAGGATGAGAGCGTGCTGAAGCTCTTCAGCGGCGTGAAGTTTGAGTTCGCCGGCGATATTCATCCACTGAGCGCCGGAGAGGACGTTACTGTACACGGTATAGGCGATGATGGCCTGATATTCGCGGGCGAGATCCTCGTTGAGCGCATCGATGAGAGATTGAAGAGCCTCGTTGTTCGGTTGTTCTGCTTTGAGGTCGGGCATCGTTTTTTCCCTTCTTGTCGAGTCGGCTTTTCTGCTCCGCAGACAACGGTTCTGATGCGCTGTAGCCATACGATGTTGGTTCGCGGACCTGAACGACCGCGGAAACCCGGGCTCTCGCAAAGCCCTTGGTGACATGCACACCCTATACGCGGTACCCTGATGGGTATTCGCCCGAGAGCGAGGACAAGGAGCACGCTCACCCCCATGCCTATTCAAACGACATCCAAAATCTGGCACAACGGCAACCTCATTCCCTGGGAACAGGCCAACATTCACGTCATGAGCCATGTGATCCATTACGGCTCCAGCGTGTTCGAGGGAATTCGCTGCTACGGACAGCCGCAAGGCTC
>JAATGG010000031.1 GCA_015654835.1 Terriglobales bacterium | reverse complement strand
TTAAGATGGTCGAGGCCAGGATTTGCGGGGAGTTGTTTAGTCGGCACAGAGAACTTCCTTTCATTTACCCGAGGTCCGCACAAAAACGGGTTGAACGTCAGTTCAGTCGAATTGGGAAATTCGTGGGTGCACTTCTGCCCTTTCCGCGGACCGGATGCGCCCCATGCGCTGATTTAAAGCATGCCTTGAGAGAAAACACGCATGCAACTCTGACTCCGTGCACGAGGGACTACGCTGTTTACACGCTTGGCGGATGCTCGCGCATGCAGTTCCGAGGGGACATATGCAGCTTCCGATGAGGATCGAAATGCAGACCGCGCGTCTATCTCCCGTGGTTACCATAAGTTGTGTTTGACGGAAATATCTTACAGATATATCTTGAAGATGTATGAAACACAACAGAACCGCCTACGTCATCCTCGGCATGCTCTCAATCGAGCCCAACAAGTCCGGCTACGACCTTCATAAGGCCATAGAAGTTAATTTTGGCAGTTTTTGGGGCGAGAGCTATGGGCAAATCTATCCGACGCTGAAGCGATTGGCAGAGGAAGGCCTGATATTTCCGAGTAAGTCTACCCCCGGACGCGGCAAGCAACGGCAGGAATATGCGCTAACCGATGCTGGACACACCTGCCTCCGCGAGTGGCTCGTCCTGCCCTTTCAAAACGATCCTCCGCGCAACGAATTCATGCTCAAGATGTTCTTTTGCCGCGAGGCAGGGCCAGATGTGGCCATGACGCACGTTCGCGAATTGCAGCGAAGAAACCTGCAGATGATAGCGATGCTCCAGGGAATCGAAAGTGCCGCCAGCCAGCAGCAATCGCAAAACCCCCACCGACCCTATTGGATGCTCACCCTGGGCCTTGGAATAGCCATGACCCGTGCCGCACTGGAGTGGAGCGAATCAGCGCTCGCTGAACTCGCCGCAATGGATGCTGCTGCGGACGGAATTGCTCCGCAGCCGCTAAGCAATCATGATCGCGGGCGACCATGATTTGCCGATGAAAACTACAGATAGCTTGTGCTAAATCGCATGTACGCATAAGGAGAACAGCAAGATGCCGTCTACTGTCCGATCAGACCGCTCCTCACAGATAATTGCGTGGGCCATCGTCAGTCTCTTCATCGTCGGCAATTTTCTGCCTGTGGTGGGCGCGTGGACTGGTCCGGTCACAGGTGTCTGGTTTGTCGGCACGCAGAAACCACGTCGCGGATTCCTCTGGCTCTTCGTATTCACCTTCTTTCCTAGTCTCTTCGCCGACTGGCGCAAATTTCCACTCGACAATCCGGGGCACGCGATCCAGTATCTGTCACTGGCCATGCTCACGGCCGCATTGACTATCTTGCCCCTCACCTTTCACCGGCTGGTCAGTCCTCGCCTGCCGGGATTCTCCTCCACTTTGCCGTTTCCGCTGGCAGCCGTAGCAATCCCCGCACTGGCCCTCGCGCTACGTGCTGGCGTGGTTCCACAGGCCGGACCAAGAACAGTTCTCATTAGCTGGTTCGCCGCAACATTGGTATGGATGTGGAACCGCGAATCGCATGCCACGACTGCTTTCCTGGGCGCAGGCGTGGTTCTTGCGACGGCTTTAGAGTCGATCGCCCACTTTACCGGCGTCGCGCTGCCCGCGGCCTTTGCGAATGCCATGGTCGTTGACTATCTGTGCATCGGCGTCGCATTGTTTCTTGGCATTTGGGCAATCTTTCACCCCGTTCGCGAGCGAAACTGGGCTGACCGGCGCGAGGCTATCGCCCGCCTGCAAAGCCCCTTTACCGGAGACTCGCTGCGTGTGGTCTCAGAACTCGGACACGAGTTGTTCCTTAGCAACTCAGGCGAAAGATTTCCGGTGCGGAACGGCATCCCTACGTTTCTCAGACCCCAGGACCTGACCGGCGACAACCGCAAATACAACCACCTCTATGAACTCATCGGCGGCTTCTACAACGACATTCAGCGCGTATTCAGTCCGCTCAAAGGACTCGATCTGGAAGATTATTTTTTGAGCTACATGCGTCTGCTGGAGGTCAGGACAGGAGACGCGGTGTTGGAAACTTCGGTGGGCACCGGACTCAACTTCAAATATCTGCCCCGCGGCGTCAAACTCACCGGTCTCGATCTTTCGCCCGAAATGCTGGCGAACTGCCAGGTCAATCTGCGGCGCTGGGAGATGGATGCGGATCTTTTCCTCGGCAATGCCGAGACGCTTCCGTTCGCAGATGCCAGCTTCGATGTGGTGTTTCATGTTGGCGGCATCAACTTCTTCAACGACCGCGCCAAGGCCATCCGGGAAATGATTCGCGTGGCAAAACCGGGAAGCCTGCTGCTCATTGCCGATGAAACTGAAAAGCACGTAAAAGAAGTCTATGAAAAAGGGCTCGGCAGCTTTTACAAGAACCGCAAGGAACCGGTCAGCGCTCCCATAGATCTTGTGCCACCCGGGATGCAAGAGGTACACCTCGAGTCTCTGCGCAGCGGCATGTTTTATGCCCTGACCTTTCGGAAGCCTATAAGCAGCGATTCGGCAAATACAGCCCTGAAACCAGATATGGCCGATTGCTCGCGCGGGGCCTGATCGTTGCTTGCACATCGTTTTCGCAGATGTTCAGAGAGCGTATTCCGAACACCTATTTGAGGCCAAGATGAAGGGTGGGATTATCAGCGGAAAAGCGGATACGGACTTCGCACTTCTTGACCTCATCGCTTGAGCTCGAAGCAGGCCAGCCTTACTGACTTTGAAAAACGGTTAGCTTTTGTTCTCCTTTCGCTGCGAGACTTTCGACCGCCGCGAATGTAGTGTTGAAATAGCTATCCCCATACTGATGTCGAGCGGCCGCTATGCGAGACGACGTCACAGTCAACGATCTTACTATGCCATAGTGGTGGCGCAGGAGGGCAGTCTATTGATCCCAGGGAGAGGACGGCGCAATGCGCACGCACTGTAACCCATCGTCAAGATAGGGTCTTTCAGATCGCACACTCCTTATTTCTTAGCCCGGAGTTGATGGCAATTGTTTCCGATTTGCATCTCGACAGACCCAATGACCCGGTTATTCGGTGCACGAGTCTTAGTACTACAGTTGTAGATAGTGGTAGTCTGAATTTGCTCTGTGTGCTTCTCCGGCGTGCGCGATGGAGAAGCGAATATCTGGTTGGAAGCGTGAGTTGTTGCGGTCGCATGACCGCATCGCAGGGTTGTTTGCGCGCTCG
>JAATGG010000088.1 GCA_015654835.1 Terriglobales bacterium | reverse complement strand
CGGCAAACTGCTGGCGGCAGGTGTATTGGCGGAGATTGAAGCCGATCCGCATTCGCTGACGGGCCGCTACTTATCGGGGCAGATTTCGATTCCCGTGCCGACGCGGAGGCGCGCACCGGGGCGGGAACGGCTGGTATTGCGCGGAGCCACGGCGAACAACCTGCATGGCATCGACGTGGAGATTCCGCTGGGCCTGCTGGTGGCGATTACTGGAGTTTCAGGGTCGGGGAAATCGACGCTGGTGCACCAGGTGCTTTATCGCGCGGTGGCGCGGGCGCTGGGGCAGAGCGACGGGGCCGATCCGACCAGTCTGTACAAGTCGTTGACCGGCGTGGAGCGGCTAAACGATGTGGTGCTGGTGGACCAGACGCCCATTGGCCGCACGCCGCGCTCCAATCCGATTACTTATATCAAGGGCTTCGACCTGGTTCGCGAACTGTTTGCCTCGCAGCCTGAAGCGAAGCGTCTGGCGCTGACGCCGGGTCACTTTTCATTCAACGTGCCGGGAGGCCGCTGCAATACCTGTGAGGGCGACGGCACGGTCACGGTGGAGATGCAGTTTTTGGCCGATGTGGAGCTGCCTTGCGAGGACTGCAATGGCACGCGTTATCAGGCGAAGGTGCTGCAGGTTCAGTACAAGGGCAAGAACATCCACGAAGTGCTGGCGATGACGGTGAAAGAGGCGCTGCGCTTTTTTATCGGGCAAACGAGGCTTTTGGAAAAGCTGGCGGTGTTGGATGAGGTGGGGCTAGGCTATTTGCGGCTGGGCCAGTCGGCGACTACACTGTCGGGCGGCGAAGCGCAACGGGTGAAGCTGGCGGCCCACTTGGCGCAGGTGCGCTCCGCGAACGCCAATGCCAAGCCGTCGCAGGCCAGCCGCGTGCTCTACATTCTGGATGAGCCAACAACCGGGCTGCATTTCGATGATGTTTCGAAGCTGCTGACGGCATTCCGCAAACTGATCGACGGCGGCGGTTCGCTGATTGTGATCGAGCACAATTTGGACGTGATCAAGTCGGCCGATTGGGTGATCGACCTGGGGCCGGAAGGCGGCGAAGGCGGCGGCAAGATTGTGGTCGAAGGCACTCCCGAAGAGGTTGCGGCCAATCTGCTTTCAGAGACCGGCAAGTGGCTGGCCAAGGTGCTGTGAAGCGGATTTGAATTTGCCGGGGTTGCTACCGCAATAGCTATAGAACTCGATTCCCGACTCAATCTATTCTCGTATTCACGCAAATCATCTTGTAACCGGGCGATCCCTTGGGAATTGCCCGGTTACAAGAGCCATGCTCTTTATCGGGGCTCGGCAACGACGGGATTGGTCAGCGAGCCCAAGCCTTCGACGGTGACGGTAACGGTTTCGCCGGGTTTGAGCCAGCGTTTCGGAGTGCGGCCGAGGCCAACGCCCGGAGGCGTGCCGGTCGAGACGATGTCGCCGGGCAGCAATGGGGTGATCGAGGAGAGATATTCGATCAGGGCGGGAATCTTGAAGATCAGTTCCCGGGTATTCGAGTTTTGAAGCACTTCGCCGTCGATCGAGAGGCCGATGTTGAGTTGATGCGGATCGGCAATTTCGTCCGCAGTGACGATGGCAGGGCCTAGCGGGCAAAACGTGGGAAAGCTCTTGCTCATGGACCATTGCGAGGTGGAGAACTGCACGTCGCGCGCGCTGACATCGTTGACGATGGTGTATCCATAGACGTGTTCGCGCCAATTCACCGCAGGAATGCGATAACCGCCCTTGCCGATTACGAACGCAAACTCGGCCTCGTAGTCGGGCTCGTTGGAGTTTTTGGGCAGCACGATGGCTTCGCCAGGAGCGATGACGGCTGTTGCCAGCTTGAAAAATACGACCGGCGTGGTGGGGATCGCCATGCCCGATTCAACCGCGTGGTCGCGATAGTTGAGGCCGATGGCGAAGATGCGCGGCGGATTCGAGAGCGGCGCATGCAAGCGAACCCGATCGAGGGGAAGAGCCGGTTGGTTGGGAATCGTGGTGAGTCCCGCAGCGATCACGGCCAGCGTGTCGGCATAATCGGCAAGATCGACGACCGAGTTATTTTTTTCGAGCAGAACGCCGGGCCGGATTCGTCCATCGGCGGCGGAAAAGGAAACGAGCTTCATCGTGCCCTCCAGGGCTGTTAAATCGTGCGCTGCGTGTTGGAGCGGCTACTCGCCGACGAATCTTAGATACATGTGATTTTCTTCTTCGGCAAGCAGGGCCAGACGCTGGACCGCCGCAACCAGATCTTTCTCTTCCTGGGTTACGGCCTGCTCTTCGACCATCTTCCACTCGTCCAAAAAACGAGGCAGTTGCAGGGAATTGAAGATCGTGTCCCCATACGGATTCATGTACTGGATGCAGTGTGTCGATTCGTACTGCGGAACCGATTCGATCAACGGATTCAAACGGCTTTGCTCATCGAACACTTCTTCGATGACCTCGCCTCGTTCACTCACAAGCTGCGTGCTGATGCCCATGCTGTCTCCTTGCGACATGCATACGAATTTCAATTCAGGCCGCTGTCCAGCCGCCGTCGATGGTGAAGAGCGAGCCGGTAATAAATGCCGCTTCGTTCGAGGCTAAATAGCGGACCATGGAGGCGATCTCTTCGGGTTGGCCCAAGCGGCCGATGGGCTGGCGGGCACGCAACTCGGCGCGAATCTCTTCCTTATTATCCTTGTGAAATTTTTCAAGGTAACCCTCGACGAAAGGGGTCTCGACGGTTCCAGGGCAGATGGCGTTGACGCGCAATGTCTTGGGATATTCGACGGCAAGCTGGCGGGTCATGGCGAGCACGGCGCCCTTGCTGGTGCAGTAGGCAAAGCGCTGTTTGATGCCAACCTGACCGGCGACGGAACCGATGTTGACGATGGCGCCGACGTGCGCGCTGCCGGCTGCCAGCAGAAGCGGTAAAAAGCCGCGGGTTACGAGATAAACGGAGCGGACATTTACATTGAGCAGGCGATCGAAATCCTCGGGCTCGGTGGTTTCAATGGAGCCCACATGGCCGATGCCGGCGTTATTCACGAGGATGTCGAGTTGCTTGAGCGTGGCTGCGGCCGTGGCGATGGATTCGGGGCTGGTGACGTCGAGTTGAATGGCCTGCGCCGATCCTAGCGAGTTGGCGAGCTTTTCGGCGGCGGCGAGATTGATGTCGGCGATCCAGACGAAGGCACCGGCGCGGACGAGTTCCTTGACGGTGGCTTCGCCGATGCCGCTGGCTCCGCCGGTGACCAGGGCGTGACGGCCATCGAGACGGAACGGTTGGGTCTGCTCCCCGGTTGCGAGAGACGGATTTTCTGAAGTGCTCATGGAAATCTCATCCTTTTGTTTTTGGTCCGACTTCAGACCATTTCAAGAATAGCTGGCTGGGCGCCTGTTGGGCCAAGGCTGCGGCGATCGGGGGCTGGGCCACGAGGGAATCGGGAGACGGAGGAATCGCGGTGATCGTTCTGTGAGAGGGGACCGTTCCACAAGAGCAGTCGCAGTATACACGCGGACGGGGGCGATGAACGATACTGGTGTGTGTCCGGCCAGCGAGTGCGGACCGTCGGAAAGGGGAACAGAGTGGCGCTGCTGAATGATGACAGGCTTTTCCCGGCAGATGAGGGGACGAGGGCGATTGCGAGACGGCTGTATGAGGGAATTCGGGCGTTGCCGATTGTAAGTCCGCATGGGCATACGCAGGCGGGTTGGTTCGCACGCAACCAGCCGTTTCCCGATCCGGTGACTTTGTTCGTGCAACCGGATCACTATGTGTTCCGCATGTTATATAGTCAGGGCGTCTCGCTCGAAGAACTGGAGATCGGCAGGCCTCAGGTCAGCAATCCGCGCAAGGTGTGGAGCATTTTTGCGAGCCATTATTATTTATTCCGCGGAACGCCTACGCGGCTGTGGCTGGATTTCGCGTTCCAGGAGCTTTTCGGGCTGACGGAGAGGCTTTCTGCCGCGACGGCCGACCACTACTATGACGTGATCGACGACAAGCTGAAGACGGCGGAGTTTTTGCCCCGCGCGCTGTATGACCGCTTTGGACTCGAAGTCCTTGCCACCACGGACTCGCCTCTTGATTCGCTTGCCGATCATGCGGCGGTTCGCGCCTCGGGCTGGAAGGGCCGCATTGTGCCCACCTTCCGACCGGATTCGGTGGTCGATCCATCGTTTGCGGACTTTCACAAAAATGTGCAGGCGCTGGGGGAACTTACCGGCGAAGATACCGCGACCTGGCATGGCTATCTGCAGGCGCTTGCCGCTCGCCGGGCATTTTTCAAGGCACAAGGCGGCACGGCTACGGACCATGGCCACGCTACTGCGCGGACGGCGGACCTGAGCGAGGCCGAGTCGGAGTGGCTGTTCGGCAAGGTGCTGGCCGGCGGAGCGGATGCGGCCCAACAGGAGCTTTTCCGCGCGCAGATGCTGACCGAAATGGCGCGCATGAGTCTGGAAGACGGGCTGGTGATGCAGATCCATCCGGGCTCGGTGCGCAACCACAACCGGCAGATTTTCGAGCGCTACGGCCGTGACATGGGCGCCGACATTCCCGCGTCGACAAGTTATGTGGAGGAACTGCGCCCACTGCTCAATCGCTTCGGCAACGAGACGGGGCTCACCATTATCTTGTTCACGCTGGACGAGACCACATACAGCAGGGAATTGGCACCGCTGGCAGGGCACTATCCCTGCTTGCGCCTCGGGCCTTCGTGGTGGTTCCACGACAGCCCCGAGGGTATGCGCCGTTTTCGCGAGCAGGTTACCGAGACCGCGGGCTTCTACAACACGGTCGGTTTCAACGACGACACGCGCGCGTTTTTGTCGATTCCAGCGCGGCATGATGTGGCCCGCCGCATGGATGCAGGTTTTCTGGCGCGCCTGGTTGCCGAGCACCGCATCGATGAAGACGAGGCGGTCGAGTTAGCGCATGAGTTAACTGTGGGACTGGTGAAGAAGGCTTATAAGTTATAGGCGAGTTTTCATAAAAATGGCTTCTCATCTTCTATCTTCACTCAAAGATGAGAAGCCATTTTTATGTAGGATTACTTAGCCGGGTGTAACTCCGCCCTGATTTTGGCCAGCACTTGCAAATAGGCTTTTGCCGTCTCGGTGATGGTCTCTGGCGTGCCTGCGTCCACAGCCGCCAGATTGACCAGATCGCTGCCTACGCCCAGTGCGCGTGCACCCGCGCGGATAAAGCTTTCCGCGGTCTGCAAAGTAACTCCGCCGGTAGGGATCAGCTTCAAGTGCGGGAAGGGCGCGAGCAATGACTTCAAGTAACTCGCGCCGCCCATGGCCGAGCAAGGGAATATCTTGACGTAGTCCGCGCCGGCTCGCCAGGCGGTTACGACTTCTGTCGGTGTCAATGCGCCGGGGATAGAGAGTTTGTTCCTGCTCTTGGTCATGGCGATCACTTCGGGATGCAAGCTTGGGCTGACGACGAACTCCGCACCGGCGTCGATGGTCGCTTCCGCTTCTTCGGCGGTGGTCACGGTGCCCGAGCCGAGCAGCAGCCGGCCCGCATATTCGCGGTTCAATTCTTTCAGCAGGTCGACTGCGCCGGGCACCGTCATGGTGACCTCAACGACAGTGACGCCGCCAGCGATCATGGCTTTCACAATTGCGTGCGCCTGCGCGACGTTACGGGCGCGCAGCACCGGAATCAGTCCGACTCGTTCAATCGTTTCCTGTGTAGTCTCTGCCATAGCTTCCTCGATCCTGCGGTACGGGTTATCGTGCGATGCGCGCGGACCCGCCTTTGATGGTGCGTTCGACCTCGGCCAGGGTGGCCATGCTGGTGTCGCCGGGGGTTGTCATCGCGAGGGCTCCGTGCGCTACGCCACAGCGGACGGCCCAGTCGATGGGTTTGCCGGCGAGAAGGCCATAAACCAATCCAGAGGCAAAGCTGTCGCCGCCGCCTACGCGGTCGAGAATGTCGATGTCGCGCTGCGGTACGTGAACAATCTGGTCCTGATAAAGTGCGATGGCGCCCCAGGCGTTGCGGCTGGCGGTGTGCGCAGTGCGCAGGGTGGAGGCGATGAGCTTCAAGTTGGGATAGGCTGCAGCGACTTCGCGCAGCATCTCTTCATAGCCGGCGATGGGCAACTCGGCGAAGTCGTCGCTGACGCCCTTGATGTGGACGCCGAGCATGGCGGAAAAATCTTCTTCGTTGCCAAGCAGCAGATCCACTTTGCGAACCAGTTCGCGGTTTACTTCCTGCGCCTTGGCTTTGCCGCCGATGCTCTTCCAGAGGGAGTCGCGGAAGTTCAAATCGAACGAGACAGGCGTGCCATGATGGCGGGCCGCATCCATGGCCTCGGCGGCCACCTCGGCGGTGGAGGCGGAAAGCGCGGCAAAAATTCCGCCGGTATGGAGCCAGCGTGAGCCATTCTGTTGGCCGAAGATTGTTTCCCAGTCGAAGTCGCCGGATTTTACCTGGCTGATGGCGGTGTTGCCGCGGTCGGAGCAGCCGGCGGCGGCCCGCACACCGAAGCCCCGCTCGGTAAAGTTGAGGCCGTTGCGGACCACGCGTCCCACGCCGTCGTAGGGAATCCATTTGAGCAGCGAGGTATCGACGCCGCCCTGGAGAATGAGGTCTTCTACCAAGCGGCCGACCGGGTTCTCTGCCAACGCGGTGGCAATGGCCGTGCGCAGGCCGAAGCAGCGCCGCAGACCGCGGGCTACGTTATATTCGCCGCCGCCCTCCCACACCGCGAATTGGCGGGTGGTGTGGATGCGGCTCTCACCGGGATCAAGACGAAGCATGACTTCGCCCAGGCTTACACAATCCCAGCGCCGTTGAGAATTGGGAATCTGAATTGTATCCATCTGTCGGTTTCGATCGTCCACAGACACTCTATAGCATGGAGGCGCGGTGAGGTGGTAATAGTTTGCTACGCGAACAAAAGCGGTTTTTCGTGTTACTGTTTTTGGGGCAGCTTTTTGCTCCGAAGAGCGGTGCTCTGTTTTAAGGAGCGGCAGGGCGGAGCATGTAGCCGACAGAGGAATTTATTCATGAGCCAGAACTTATTTGATCTAAAGGGCAGAGTTGCAGTGGTTACCGGGGGGACAACCGGGTTGGGGCACGCGATCTCGCTGGGGCTTGCGGGGGCGGGCGCCGATGTGGTGCCCAGTTCACGCCGCCTGGAGCAGGTAGAAAAAGTAGCTGCAGAGATTGAAGCGCTGGGCGTGCGTTCGCTGCGGATTGCCAGCGACGTTCTCAATCGAGCCTCGGTGCAGGCGTTGCACGATGCGGTACTGAAGGAGTTCGGCAAGGTCGATATTCTGGTGAACGCAGCCGGCGTCACACACAAGTCGCCTACGCTCGAAGTGGATGAGGCGGACTGGTCGCGGGTGATCGATACCAACCTGACGGGAACCTTGCGTTCGTGCCAGATTTTTGGCTCGACGATGGCGCGCGCCGGCTATGGACGCATCATCAACATCGCCTCGCTTACTTCATATGTGGGCTTCTATCAGGTGGCGGCGTATGCGGCCAGCAAGGCAGCCGTGGCCTCGTTGACCAAAGTGCTGGCGATTGAACTGGCGCAGGCTGGAGTCAACGTAAACGCCATTGCGCCCGGAGTGTTTCCAACGCCGCTGAATGCGTCGCTGATTCAGGGCACGCCTCGCGGGGAAGAACTGCTTTTGCGCACGCCGATGCGCCGTTTTGGCGAGGCGCGGGAACTGGCCGGTACGGCCATCTATCTGGCTTCGGAAGCGGCTTCGTTTGTGACCGGCGAGATTATCGCGGTCGATGGCGGATTTCTGGCCAGTGGCGTGAACCAGTAAGTCGAACGCGGCGGTTGAGGCTGCCGCGCGTGTCTGCAGTCCGAAGGACATTGGTTGCAATGAAGATCACGAATGCGTATGTGAACATTACCTCGCCGGGCCGGAACTTCGTTACGCTGAAGATCGAAACCGACGAAGGCATCTATGGCCTTGGAGACGGAACGCTGAATGGCCGCGAGCTTTCCGTGGCCAGTTATCTTACCGACCATGTGATTCCATGCATTATTGGCCGCGACCCATTTCAGACCGAAGACATTTGGCAATATCTCTATCGCGGCCCCTACTGGCGACGGGGGCCGGTGACCATGTCGGCTATCGCCGCGGTCGATGTGGCGCTGTGGGATATCAAGGGCAAGGCGCTGAATACGCCGGTCTATAACCTGCTTGGCGGCAAGAGCCGCGAAGGCGTGATGGTCTACGCGCACGCCAACGGCAAAGATATCGATCACGCTCTTGAAGATGTGGCCAAGCACAAGGAACTGGGTTACAAGGCGATCCGCGTACAGAGCGGCTTTCCGGGGCTTTCGTCCACGTATGGCGTGTCGAAGGGGCCGGGACGATACGAGCCTGCGGAGCGTGGGCTGCCATCGGAATACGAGTGGTCGACCGAGTTGTATCTGCGTCATGTTCCCACGTTGTTTGCGCGGGTGCGCGAGGTTTTTGGCGAGGAACTGCACTTACTCCACGACTGTCATCACCGCATGACTCCCATCGAGGCGGGCAGGCTGGGCAAGGCGCTTGAGCCATTTCACCTGTTCTGGATGGAGGACCCGACGCCTGCGGAATTGCAAGAGGGGTTCAAGGTGATTCGCGAGCACACGACAACGCCTATCGCGGTTGGCGAGGTATTGAATTCCATTTGGGACGCGCATGATCTGATTCGCAACCAATGGATCGACTACATTCGCATGACGCTGGTTCATGCCGGCGGTTTTACGCAACTGAAGAAGATCGCCGATTTTGCCGAGATGTATCATGTTCGCACCGGTTGCCACGGGGCTACCGACTTGTCGCCGGTGTGCATGGCGGCGGCGCTCCACTTCGACTCGGCCGTGCATAACTTCGGAATTCAGGAACACATGCCGCACACCGACGAGACCGACGCCGTGTTTCCACATCACTACACTTTCAAGGACGGGCTGATGTATCCAGGAGACGCACCGGGACTCGGTGTGGACCTGGATGAGGCTCTGGCGGCCAAGTATCCCTATCAACGGGCCTACCTGCCCATCAACCGCAAGCTAGACGGCACTCTGACTGACTGGTAACCATGAGCAATCCAATTGACGAGCAGGTGGAACTGATTGCGGAGCCGCCGGCGCTACCGGGGCGTTGGACCATCTGCTCCATGCTCTTTGTCGCCACCTCGATCAACTATATGGATCGTCAGGTGCTGTCGATCCTGAAGCCGATTCTCGAAGGAAATGTGCTGCATCTGCAGCCTTTCTTTCACGGCTGGCCGACGGTCGAGACCTCCATCAACCTGAGCGAGATTCAGTACGGCTATATCGTCGATTGCTTTCAGATCGCGTATGCGCTCGGCGTGATCTTTGCCGGCAGGCTGGTGGATAAGTTAGGTTGCCGTCGCGGCTACCCCATCGTTACCGGGGTATGGAGTTTGGCGGCGATGGGGCACGCACTGGTGACCTCGGTTTTTGGTTTCGGTGTGGCGCGATTCTTTCTCGGACTGGGTGAGAGCGGCAACTTTCCCGCGGCGATCAAGGCGACGGCAGAATGGTTTCCGCCGAAAGAGCGCTCGCTGGCTACGGGGATTTTCAATTCAGGTTCGAGCGTAGGCGCGATTCTGGCTCCCTTCGTCGTGCCATGGGTCGCGCTGCACTTTGGCTGGCGCGCCTCGTTTCTGGTGACCGGTGTCTTCAGCGCGATTTGGATCGTCTGGTGGTCGATGAAGTATCGTCGGCCGCGCGAGGCGATGGACTGGAGCCGCGGCGTCGTGATCGCGCCGCCACCTGCGCCCGGGCTTGCCTGGTGGAAGTTACTCGGCTATCGCCAGACATGGGGCTTTGCGCTAGGCAAGTTTCTTACCGATCCGGTGTGGTGGTTCTATCTCTTCTGGCTGCCTTCTTATTTCAACTCGCGCTTCAAGCTTGACCTTTCGCATATCGGGCTTCCGCTGATTGTGGTCTACGTGCTCTCTACGGTGGGCAGCGTGGGCGGGGGATGGCTGCCGCGCGGCTTTGTAGCGATGGGCATGTCCCTCAAGGGGGCGCGCCTCGGGGCGATGTTGACCTGTGCTTGCCTGGTGCTTCCTATCGCGCTTGCCGGCGGGCTGGATTCCGTCTGGGTTGCCGTGGCCTTGCTCAGCCTTGCAGCGAGCGCCCATCAGGGATGGTCGGCGAACATTTTTACCACGGTGTCCGATATGTTTCCCGCCGAGTATGTGGGAACCGTGGTGAGCTTCGGCCAGGTGGCCGGGGCTCTGGGTGGCGCAATCTTCGCGGCGGTGGCCGGGCACATTCTCCAATTGACGCACAGTTATGCGCCGTTGTTCGTCTATTCAGGATTCGCCTATCTGGTTGCCCTGGTGCTGTTGCGAACATTGGCGCCGGGTCTGAGGCGGGCTAACTTGCGAATCTAACAAGCGTGGGGAAGACGCCTTGGCGTAAATAAAGATCGATTCACGTATCCCTATCGCAGGTGACGGGGTCGCAGGTGATAGGTGTCACTGCTTCTAGTCCGCAGACGACGCACTCTGTAAGAGTGCCAATGCAGGTTGGGCACGTCGTCATGACTAGAAACACTCTCTTCCGCATTTCCCCAATGCCGCGAGCGGAGATGGCAGGCGGCTCTACTGCGGCGGGTCACTGCTCATTTCACGATTTAGCTGCGCGAGCCCATTCGATTCTATGTGCCGCTCTGCTTTTGTCAGCGACGATTGTATGTCAGGCGCAGATCCCTTTCACTCCGGCGGTTTCGACGACTAGCCGGGCGAGCATCAGCCCGCAGCGTTATGGATCTGTTGTGCCGGAAGAGCTATCTCCCGTCTTCAAAGAGGGGCGCACCGTCGATTGGTTCGAGCACCGCCGCATCCGTTCTTACGGATGGCTGGATGGAGGTTATACCTATTCCTCCAGCGGCGATTATCTCTTGAACGTTGCACCTGAATCGAACCGCTATGGAAACCGATTCCTATTGAATGGCGCGTGGCTTATCCTGGAGCGGCCTGTTGCTTCGGAGGGATGGTCGTGGGGATTCCGAAGCGATTTTTATGCAGGAGCCGATGCAGCGCTGCTGCGCCCGATGAATAGCTTTGGGCCGCAGGGAAAGCGATTCGGCACCGATTTTCGCCAGCTTAATGCGACGGTGCATATACCGGTGTTATCGCCCCGAGGCGTCGATCTATTGCTGGGGCGCACGAATGTTCCGCTTGGATTCGAGACGCTCATGGCTCCCTATCGCCCGATGTATTCGCAAACCTATTTCTGGATCTATTTTCAGGTGGCTGCCACGGGAGCTTTCGCAACATGGCACGCAACGCCGTCTCTGGATCTTGAAGGTGGCTCGATGTGGGGATATAACACGATTTTCACGACGCGCGGACGTGCGCCGGACTATACGGCACGGGCTGTTTACAGGCCGGGGAACAGCGGCAAGACGGTACTTATCGGCACGGTGTTGACGGGTCCGAGACCGGCACCGTGGGCCGCAGGGCATAGCGGCTCATGGCAGACGGTTGCCGAGCTGCAGGCAAGACATTTGTGGAATCCGCGATTCACCGAAATGTTTCAGGTGAACTCATCGTGGAACACGAAGGACCCGAAGATTGGCGGACTGGATGCGGCGACGCACGGAGCTTTTTCGATTGCCACTTTCCATCTCGATAAGGCATTGGACCTGAATGCGAGGGAGGAGTGGTTCTCCGATCCGCGCGGCGTTCGTACCGGGTCGCCGGGCCACTTTGAAGAAAGCTCATTGGGCTTTAATGTGATGCCGTTGGCGAGAATCAACTTTCGCCCGGAGGTGAGATACGATATGGCGAGCCAACCCTCATTCGGGCCGGTCACCGAGGCCGCAGCACAGCGCGCACGCGATCAATTAACGGTTGGCATCGACATGATTCTTAAATTTTCGGCGGTGAGGTAATGACAGAATCCGCAAGCGTTTGATCGTTCATCCGAACAGGTGTCGGGCGTGAGGCAAAATGAATACGTTAGTGCTGTTGATCGGGTCGTTGTGCGTCTTTGCTCTCGGTTATCGCTACTATTCGGCATTTCTGGCAGCCAAAGTTCTGGGCCTCAATGACAAGCGGCTGACGCCGGCACATACGTATGCAGACGGACAAAACTGTGTGCCATCCCCAAAGTTCGTGCTCTTCGGACACCATTTTGCGGCTATCGCGGGCGCGGGCCCGTTGATCGGTCCGACATTGGCGGCGCAGTTCGGCTTTGCCCCTGGGTTTTTGTGGATCGTCATCGGCGCTGTGCTTGCGGGATGTGTTCACGACTTTACGATTCTGGTTGCATCGACACGGCACAAAGGCCGCTCGCTGCCCGATATCGCGCTGACTGAGATTGGGCCGTTCGCGGGCATCGTGACCATGATTGCCGTGCTTTTTATCCTGAAGATGGGTTGTTGCTAATGCTTTAGCTGCGGCTGCCGGGCAGACGGAAATGCCAGACCGCGCTGAGTCGGCAGAATAGAGTGCATGGTGTCGCAACTCTCCTGGTTTGCCGTCAGCGGCGGCGAAGTGGCGGTTTCTTGGTAACGGTCGCCAGCCGCCCGGTGATGGCATATTTACGCCGCTCGACAGGGGATGAAAGCACCAGACTGGTGATCGGGGTTCCATAGGGCAGCAAGGCCTCGATCAGGGCCTCAAGGTCGGCCATGCTGGTGGTCGTCACCTTCAAGAGAAGGTCGTCGCCCCCGGTCAGATGGTGGCACTCGCGCACCTCCTCCAGAGTCTGCACGTAGTCCAGCAGGCGGTGATAGTTCTGGCCGCCGCAACTCATGCGGATGAAAGCCATGACCTCAAGCCCGAGCGCCTCGCGGTCGATTTCGACGGTGTAGCCATGCAGAATGCCGATCTCTTCCATCTGCTTGAGGCGTTCGGCGGTGGCGGTGGGTGAGAGGCCGATGCGCCGGCCGAGTTCCGCCAGGCTCAGGCGGGCGTTGGCCTGCAGTTCATCGAGCAACTTTCGTCCGTAGCTGTCGAGCAATACCGTGGAATCCATTGCCATAAGCAATCAGCATAGTCGATTGAATCTCCCAGGCCAAGTCTGGACCTGCAATCCCTCTGGACCAAGAATGTGCGGTGGCCTAGTATCGGGCACATGGACTCTGTGATTCTGGATGGACAGCCGCTTATGCTGGCTGAGATTGAAGCTGTTTCTCTTTTTGCCTGTCCCGTTGCCCTCGCGCCCGCCGCTATGACCCGCATGACCGCGAGCCGGGCTACGATCGAGGAGATTCTGGCCGCGGGCCAGACCGTCTATGGCGTCAACACAGGCTTCGGCAAGCTTTCCGACGTACGCATTCCCTCGGACAGCCTGGCCCAGTTACAAACCAACCTGGTGCGCAGCCACGCGGGCGGTGTGGGCCAGCCGCTCTCCGAGGCGGAGTCGCGCGCCATGCTGCTGTTGCGCGCCAATGTGCTGGCGAAGGGGTTTAGCGGCAGCCGTCCGCAACTCGTGGAACTGCTGGTGGCGCTGCTCAATGCCGGCGTGCATCCGGTCATCCCGGAAAAAGGCTCGGTGGGAGCGAGCGGCGATCTGGCGCCCTTGGCGCATTTGGCGCTGGTGGTCATCGGCGAGGGAGAAGCATTTTATCGCGGCGAGCGGATGGCCGGCGCGGAGGCATTGCGCCGTGCTGGACTTGTTCCGTTGCAACTGGCCGCCAAAGAGGGCCTCGCATTGTTGAACGGCACCCAGGCCATGACGGCTGTGGGAGCATTGGCCGTGGCGCGCGCCCGGCGGGTTTCAGAGTTGGCCGACCTGGCCGGCGCCATGTCGCTTGAGGCCCTGATGGGCACGCCCGCCGCTTTCGATCCGCGCATTCACCTGGCCCGTCCCCATGCCGGACAGATTGCCGTTGCCTCTCACTTGATCCAGTTGCTCGATGACTCCGAAATTCGCGAGTCGCATCGCAATCACGATTCGCGCGTGCAGGACGCTTACTGTCTCCGCTGCATGCCGCAGGTGCACGGAGCCGTGCGCGGTGCGCTGGCCCACGTGGCAGGCGTATTGGAGACCGAGGCTGGCTCGGCAACCGACAACCCGCTTGTCTTTCCTGAGCCTTCGGCTGAAACGCCGAACGGTGGAGCAGTTTTGTCCGGGGGCAATTTTCACGGGGCTCCGCTGGCGTATGCCTTCGATTATGCAGCTATCGTGATGACCGATCTGGCGGGGATTGCAGAGCGGCGCGTGGACCGGCTGCTGAATCCCGATATCAACGAAGGTCTGCCCGCGTTTCTCTCGCCCGATCCGGGACTTTCGTCTGGATTCATGATTGCGCAGATCGTTGCGGCGGCGCTCATCAACGAGTGCCAGGTGCTTTCTCATCCATCTTCTACCGGCAGCATTCCGACCGACGGCGGCAAAGAGGACCATGTATCGATGGGGATGACCGGCGCGCTCAAGCTGCGGCAGATTATTGAGAACGCGGAACGCATCGTGGCCATCGAACTGATGTGCGCAGCGCAAGGCCTGGAGTTCCGCCAGCCTCTCAAGCCAAGCCGCGAGGTACAACGTGCTTATGCGGCCGTGCGCGGCGTGGTTCCCCGCCTGGAGCAAGACCGCGTGCTGGCACAGGACATCGACGCGCTCGCTGCGGCGGTGCGGACAGGAGCCTTCAATGCCTGGTGCGAAGGCCGATAGCTAGACCAATTTCGGAATACAGCAATTCCGAATTTGCTATAACATCGGACAGCTTTGAATGCGGGCGAAGAAGCGAACTCTCGCTTTATTGCTGAAGTTCGACTTACTTCGCTTGCATTGGATCAGCCGGGGACGAATACGGATGCCGTGTTGG
>JAATGG010000014.1 GCA_015654835.1 Terriglobales bacterium | reverse complement strand
TGGCCGAAGACGCCATTCAACAGCCCCGCCGTGCAGAGCAGTCCAACATGGCCTCCATGCAGGGGCGTGATTGGCCGCCCGGTGGCCACGTCATCATGTGGAGCGAGAAACGGCATCACCTGCTTCCACGCGCCGGAGTGAGGCAAGACGTCTTCAAGCAGGTCGTATGGGAGGCCGCGGTAGCTGAGAGCCGTTTCATCTGAAGGCGGGACTCGATACGTCTCGCAGGCATCGGGCGCCAGTACCGGCAACTCCTGATAACTGCCGTAGAGGCCTATGCGCTGCAACAGGCGCTTGTTCGCATCCACCGACGCGCCGCGCACATTCGCGCGCACGCCCAGCACCGCGATCTGCCGGAAACGCACGGATTCCTCGTCGGTCATGCGGAAGACCTTGAGTGTGGTGAAGTGCGAACTCAACAGTCCTGCGCAGTCCATTAACCGCTCGAAGGGAATGACCATTGCGAGCACGCCATTCATTGCCAACCAGTGACAGGTGTGATCGAGAAACAGCCGCTCCATGCGGTTGTTCGCACCCTGACCAATTTCGGAGTCGTAAGGCGGATTCAGATAGAGCAGCGAAAAGGACTCCGGCTCGGCAACGGCGTCGAAGGCGTTGCCCTGGACGGTCTCGATGCCTTTCGATCGCGCAATCACCGCCCGTTCGGCATCAAGTTCGACGGCGTAGCGGCGCACCTCCGCGCCTTGCGTGATGATTTCAAGCGCCGTTCCTTGTCCAACGCAGGAATCGACAATCGATGCCAGACCTGTGAAGCTGAGCAGCGCGCGAAGCCGCACGGCCTCGCTTTCCGGAAGCGGGTAATAGCCCATCTTCAACCTTGCCGCGTTGCGCGCCATGGTTCCTCCTGAAGTCGTAAACTCTGGGTTTTGAATTGGGTCGTGTATTCTTCGGTGGGAAGTGCTCAAGCGCACCATGTTGAAAGATATTCTTGCCGCAATCGACAACGAGATCGCTTGCCTTGAACAGGCCGAGGTTCTGCTGAGCACGTCGGGTGCAGTCGTCGCCAGACGCAAGCCCGGACGGCCCGCAAAGGCGGCTGCAGTTGTTGTTCCGAAGGATCAGAAGACCAGAAAACGTCGCAAGATGAGCGCGGAAGGACGGGAGCGCGTCCGTCAGGCGCAGATCAAGCGCTGGGCGGCATTGAAGGCCGTTTCCAAGGCGAACTTGGACGCTACTGGTGCGCCACAGCCAAAGGCTAGGAAGAAGGCAGCAAGGGCCGCCTGATTAAATTGTGAGCTTCGTGCCAGCACGGATTGTTGCTAGAGGAGACGAAGTTGATTTTTGCGCACATATTGAAAAGCAATTTTGTTCGCGCCAGTGGCCGATTGCAGAGGGTAACCATCCTCGCAGTCCTCTCCGCAGTGTTGCCTATCAGCTACGGTGCTCAATCAGTCGGTAATCCAGCGCCGATCCGTTCAGAAGCCGAACTTCCCAAGGATTGTTCCGCATATGCAGCGGTTCCGCTTCCTGCAGATGCGAAGAATCTCCCAATCCCAAAGGTGTTTCCGGCTTGTGCTTCCTATCGTTCCTATCGCGGTATCGGCCGCTCTGTAAATTACTCCGAAGCACGTGCGTGCGCTTGGCAAGAACGGCAGGCGCAGAGGGCTGAACTCGGACAAAACCCAGCGGAACCCACTACATGGATCGTAGGCGGTTCCCTGATCCTCGCCGACATTTATTTCAACGGTGCCGGAGTGAAGCGCGATGTCCCGTTAGCAATACGCTTTGCCTGCGAATCAGAAGAAGGGATGGCAACGCTTGCGCTGCGGGACATCTCGAAAGCGAACGGGGCACCTCGGGAACACGGACCTTTTGAATTCTGCGACTACGCCGCGTCAACCATCACGATGAACTTCTGCAGTGGTTACGCCTCTGAGATTGAGGATGATCGCAGAGACCGTTACTACAGTTCACTGAAATCCTCCATGAGCCAGGACCAACGAGCAGCTTTCGAAAAGTTGCTTGCCGCTCAGAGCGCTTACATCGAAGCACATGCCCTTGAGGTGGATCAAGGCGGAACCATCCGTGGAATACGAACCATCGGCTCAGAGAGCATCCTCAAGGATCTTTTTCGCACAGATGTTCTTCACTTCGAACGAAAGAAATGGCCCGAACTTTCTGATAATCAAATTGCAACTGCTGATGGTGTTCTGCGTCGCGAATATGAGAAAAAGCTACAGCAATTGCGAGTACAGACAGAGGATGAGATTAATGAGGGATTTGTAACAGCCGATCATCTTGCCAGCGTAGAAAAAACTTGGGAAAACTATCGGGATGCTTGGATTGCATTTGCGCGACTTCGTTATCCCTCCGCTGTAGCCACCATAGGTGCCAAAATATCACTAGACCGATACCGCCTGCTCAAGACTATTGATTAGGCTTGGCGATCATTCGCGGCTTCCCAATACGCGCAAGCTGAAATCGTGGGTGCATCACCGGCTAAGGCAACTTGATCTTGTCTGCGATCTCTTGGGCGGATTTTCGCGAAACCTCTGCCTGCTCGGCGTAGCGGCGCCAGTTGGCCGCGGCCGCTTTGACCTTCGCCAGAATCTCCGGCGCGCTCTTTATCCCATGCCGTTTGCCCAATGTCTGAAGTTGGGTTATGCCGGGATTCTTCCCCTCTCCCATGACGAGCATGCTCTGTTCTCCGCCCGGGCCATAGGAAAAGGTAAGGTCATAGGCAGGCGCGAAGATCCACTCGTTTCTTGCATTCAGCAGAAACGAGAAATTCTTCGCGTGATCGTCGCGGTTATGAGCAAGAACATTGAAGCAGGCCAGCGCATAGACCTTTTCCGCTTCCTGGATATTTCTGGTCAAGGCCTGTGTCACACGTAAAACCATGTCGTAGTCGAGGCTGGGAGTGCGATGATCGGCATGGATCAAGCCGCCAAGACTGTGCATATGGATGCGGGCATCTCCATTTCGGTCGAAACGTTTGGTGCCGAAGTATTTATTCCTTTTCGTACGGAAAAGATGCGTCTCAGGCATCAATACGCCTGCATCCTTTGCCATCAGGCTGTAGGCATATTCGATAGCTCCCGCGTCTCGCGCGTCCTGCGAAGACGGAAACTTGATCATCCAGTGCGCGAAGCCCGTTTGCAATTCCTGCTGACCATGAATGATTCGCTTCTTGTCGGGGCTCACTTGCGCCACGATCTTGGGCCGTGCACCCGAAGAAGAGCCATTGAGCCGAAGCAACTCTTCAAAGACCTCTTCATTCTCTCCGGCCAGAACGACGGCTGATTCCTCAGCGAGTTTGTCGAGCGCCAGCGGAACATCATCGGCGGTTTGCTGGCTCAACTCCGGCTCATAGGTGAGAGCGCCCATGCCGTGCCGTCCCACATAGGCCAGCCGGTCGAGCGGATTCAGTTGTCCGCGATGGACACCATTTCGTTCCACCGTGCGATCGAGCAAAAGGCGCCCCCATCCATCCGGCAGACTGTCATTGAATACACCGAATAGCGCGTCGAAGATCGCAGTGTCAGCTATGGATACGCCGGGCCTGAGGGGAAGTTTGATTGGGGAAATCTCAGTGCCTGATGTGATGAATGCGGCGTCATACTCGAAAAGGATCTGCCTGTCCTTGAACGCGAGGCGGCCAACCTTGCGGCGCCCTGCTTTGCTGCTTTGGTCGCGTGCGCCCAGATAAACAGTCAGCAACTCTGTCGGGCTATAGGCCATGGTTGCGTCCTTTTCTGCCCGTTGCTCTCTGCCGCGACGTTGGTTTGGCCAGCAGCGCATCGAGCGATTGCGCTGCCGGGGCCGACTGACTCTCTGCAGCCAGCTTGTCGAAATCGTCCAGGCAGTCGAGTACTGAGGCCAGATTCAGCAATGAATCGAGCGCAATCAATCCCAGCCTCTCAAACCGCTTTAACGAGCCGAGAGTTACACCCGAGCGCACAGCTAACTCTTCTTGTGTAAGATCCATCGCCAGACGCCGGGCCTTGAACCGGCTGGCGATCTCCGCTTGCGTTTCCTGCGCCGTTTTTAGCGTAATGGACAATATTTTATTCTCTCATGCACTATATCATATTTACAGTTAATATATTAACCTTAATTATTTTAGTCATTGCATGGCTATTCGATGCTGAGGAAAACCAATGACGGCGCTCATGAGGATGATCGCCGAGGGCCGCGAACTCATCCGAAAGGCGCAGATCAACCGGGCGGCCCTGCGAAAGGAAGAGGGGAAGATCGCATAAGTAGCTTGATTTCTGAGGAGCTTTCGCCGGATTAAGTCAGACGAATACCGTGAATGCGTAGCGCTTCCAGAAAATCCGGATCGTCCTTGGAAAGATTCTCTGATTCGGGATTCTCCAGCGGGAATGGCTCGAAGATCGCCCAGTTCTCAAGCGAGTGGCCGTGGCGCGAGCGATAGAAAACGCCGGCGAAGTTCATGCGGTAGGCTTGCCTTGAAGCAAGTTGTGTGAGCCTCCGCGGTTCGGCCGTCTCCAGCGTACTCAGATCGATGTCCCGAATGCCAAGCCGCAATGCTTCCGCGGCAAGAGTCCTGCGCAATAGTGCAACCCAAGCCGCCGCATAAATGTCAGCAAAGATGCCATTGAGCGTGGCTTTGCCCATCATCCTTCCCGCGAGCCATTCGCGCGGCAGGGTTCCCAAGGGAAGAAAATCGTTGTCGCCTTCGATCTCATCCAATTCCGCAAGCAAGGACAGATCTGGGCGGAAGCGGGCCAGCGTCTCGATATAGCAGGCCAGACGCTGCGACGAGGCATAGAGGACACGATAGTATCCATCCGGATCGTCGAAGCGGTTGCCGAAAGTGCCGTCACTCTGCGCCAGAAACCAATCGGGCGGTTGCCACGCATCGGGACGTCGGCCAAGACGAAAGACATGCCCTTCGGGTCGGTGGGTTTCAAGTTCCACGGGCCTATCCTCCGGCGAGAAACGCGCGGGCCGCGCTCAGGATGGCAGGCGCCACCGCATCAATCTCATTCTCGCGCATCAGGCGCAGCGGCACCCTGTCTCCCAGTTCCGGGTTCACGCCCGTTAGCCAGGCTTGCACCACAGCGGGTGAATCGTGTTCGCTCAAGGTGCGCACCACCTGAAAGGCGAATCGCAAACGGCTCTCCGCGTCGCCGTAGATCTCGCTGCCGCCGATCCAACGATCGACAGCGCGCGCATCCTTGACTCCGCCGATATACGCGGTCAGTTTCCGCCCGACAATTTCAACCAGTTTCTCAACGACCTTTGCGGCGGGAAGTCGCAGCGCCTCCCGGTGGGCGAATAGGTCGGGTTTGGGGAGGGATGCGGTCGCCAAAGTAGCCATAGCGGAGCTCCTTGTGGTACTTCAACAGAGATTATCGCACAATTACGCCTACAATATCATGTAAATCACACTCAAATAACTAGCGTTTAACTTCCTTGGGCAATCAATCACCGTATGCTGTTGATTCCATTACGCAGCTCTGGGCAATCCACCACTCCAGACTGAAACCGTCCGTCCAACCGATGCGGCCCTGGGACTTGGTGTGTTCGGCGGCTGCGGTATCAACTCAGCCAACGGCCAGACGGAGATGTTGCCACACACGCCGCAACATCCCCCGCTTGAGTTCGAGACCGAGGTGCAACTCTCGCAGTAGACGGCTTCGACAACCGGAATACTGACGAGGCTGCGCCGCGGACGCAGAATGCTGATCTCTCCCATGATTTCCTCCCG
>JAATGG010000233.1 GCA_015654835.1 Terriglobales bacterium | reverse complement strand
TCACCTGATTGAAAACTTCTTCGCTAAACTCAAGCTCTTTCGCGCCATTGCCACTCGATATGACAAGACTGCGCGTAACTTCCTCGCTGCTGTCTATTTCGCCGCTACTCTCATCTGGCTAATTTGATGACACGCCCTAGACCAATTTCGGAATACAGCAATTCCGAAATTGCTATAACATCGGACAGCTTTGAATGCGGGCGAAGAAGAGGATTCTCGCTTTATTGCTGAAGTTCGACTTACTTCGCTTGCATTGGATCAGCCGGGGACGAATACGGATGCCGTGTTGGAAAGTTTTCAGGCGCTTTGCGAGCGGAGGTCTCAAGGCTTTTTCAATCAGGGCTGAGGCGTCAGGGATAGCCCCTCGCCCAAACCACTTGTCAGGCCGGGCCGGGAATGCACGAAAGGAATTTCGATCCGGATCGTAGTTCCGCTGCTTCCTGGCTCGGTACTGCTCGTTACGGAGATGCTGCCTCCGCGGTTCTCGACCAACTGCCTGGTGATCCACAGGCCAATGCCGGTGCCGGCATCGGATTTGGTGGTAAAGAACGGCTCGAAGATTTTGGCGAGATGTTCCTGCGCGATGCCAATGCCGTGGTCCTGAATGGCTACCCGGACGCCTTTGCCGCCCGGTGTCTCCGCGATCCGGACACGCAGCACACCACCGTGCTGCATGGCATCCACCGAGTTGGCAATGATGTTCGAGAAAACCTGGACTAACTCGCCCTTGCTCACGATCACAGGGCGGCATTTCTCGAAGACGCGTTCGACCTGAATGCCGCGAGCATAAAACTTTGATTGATAAACCTTGAGAACGTCTTCGATCAGGTCATGAAGATAGACCGCTGCCGGCATGCCGTGATCGCGGTAATAGCCCAGGGTCTGCCGTGCGATGCGAGAGACGCGTTCGACCTCTTTTTCGGCGGTGTGCAGAAGATTGTGCGCCTCGCTGCCTTCGGGACAGCTTCTTCCCGCCAGATAGATAAGATTCATTACGGATTCCAGCGGATTGTTGATCTCGTGTGCGATGGTGGCAGCCATGCGACCGGTCGCGGCGAGCTTTTCAGACTGCAGCAGAAGGCGCTCCATCTGTTTCCGAAGCGAGATATCGCGGGCAATCTTTGAGGTTCCAATCACGCGGCCATGGCTGTCTCTGACGGACGAGATGGTCAAAGAGACTTCCAGCTTTTTGCCGCTCTTTGCGAGTCTCGTCGTCTCATAATGCTCGATGCGTTCCCCGGCGCTCAACTTGCGCAGGATCTCGGCTTCTTCGGGATGCAACTCTTCCGGAATGATCCGGAGAATGGGCCGGCCGAGAATCTCTTCGGCGATGTAGCCGAACATGCGATGCGCGGCTTCGTTCCAACTCGTAATGATCCCATCCAGGTCCATGCCGATGATGGCATCGTCTGAAGACTCCACGATTGCCGCCAGACGAAGCCGCACTTCTTCGCTACGTTTGCGTTCGGAGATGTCGTGCGCTATTTTCGAAGCGCCGATGATCTTTCCCGTGCCATCGCGGATCGGCGAGATCGTCAGAGAGAGGTCGATTCGTTCGCCAGCCTTGGTTACGCGCACCGTCTCATACTGTTCGATTCGTTCGCCCGCCCGCATCTTGGCCAGGATCTCGGGCTCTTCGTCCACAAGCTCTTCGGGAATAAGCCGCGTGATGGATTGACCAATCATCTCTTCGGGAAGGTAGCCGAAGATTCGAGTCGCGGCAGGATTCCAACTGGTAATGATGCCGTCGAGATTCTTGCTGATAATGGCATCCTGGCAGGAATCGATAATGGCCGCGAGCAGAAACCAAGACTGCTCGGCAAGGATGCCGGAAGGGCCTGGCGGCGCCGCCGGTATCTTGGTTTGTAGATTTTCCCCTGTCATCTGCCTCCGCATCACCCCGACCGCCGAGGATAGATCGTGCCCCATGTTTCAGTATTTACGCTCATCGACTGCGACTGCGGAACATGCTTCCGCGACGCCAACCATCCAAGTGTCGACAAGCGATATCGACTGCGGTGGAATAAAGCGGAATACCCCGATCTAGTAAGATGCAGCGGCTGGGAAAGATGCTGCTTAGAACAGAGGAGTTTTTCACCGCGGCTTCATCAGGACGCTGGCGGCGTTATGACATACCGGTTCATTTCACGCTCAGGCTACCGTCTGCTTCGACGACCAGAGCATCGTTTTCGATTTGCATGGAACGAATCTTCAACTGGTCCAACGTTACTTTGTAGCCGGAGGTCGCGGTCGATCCCGCAAGAGCATTGCGCAAGAGATCTGCGGCATTCACTTTCATGCCGGAAGGAATTTTGTGACTGAGAAAGGGAGTCAGGACGAAGTTGAGTTCCCGCTGGTCGCTGATGTGCTCGACGCGCGCATCGCGAAAGCCGATGCTCTCGCCCTCGCCGTCCGGGGCTACGGAGACCTCGGCAGTGGGAGACAGCGCGATGCCGAGGCACATGCCGCGCACCGCTGTGCCCAGCCACGCGTGGGTTTTGAGCAGCACGACGATTCTGCCGTCGGCGAAATGCAATTGAGGATCTTCGGCATAGACGGAGCACGGAGTCTGCGGGCTGCCTTTGAGGTAGTAGCGCCCAGTGGCGCTGCCGAAAAGCTGCTGTTTGAGCGTCCGCTCGAGGACGTCGCGGCCTACTTTCAGCTCGACCGCTCCGGACTGCAATGCTCCGCAGGCCAGGGCCAAGAGGCTGCCAGCCACCACTCGCGAGAATATTGTCATACGAGTATCCTGCCACCGGAAGGCATCTATTCGCCAGATACTGCTTGGCGAGGGGCTAGGCTAAGGCGGATTGCTCGTGGATTTTTGAATTCAACTCCTTTTATATCATTAGGATAAGCTTTAGAGACTGCTAGGCTTGACGCTAGGGCAATTGGGTAAGCGATGCCGCATTTTTCTATTGATTTTTAGAGAAAAAATCCCTAAAATAAGAGCTTAAAGTTTCCTCCGGACTGACAGGACCCCCAGGCCAGCGTCCGAGGATGTGCGTACAAATCACCCTCCGTTTAAGGACACCAAATCGATGGCTAAGCGTCGTGGAAATCCGAATTGGGGCAAGCCGGAGCCCATTGGGCCCGTTGTCCCTACAGTGACCTCCTTTGAGCAGATCGTCAAGGAGTTTAAGCTCACCCCAGATCAGTACATCCGCTCGACCCGCCTGCGAGAGTGGGCTCGCCGGAACAAGAACTCCAAGTATATCCCCGAAGCGCTCCTTGAGGCTTGGGGCTTCGAGATCGAATCGACATTGTAGGGAGAGCGTTGCTCCCAACTTTGCAGCAAAAGCGCCGCCTGTGGGTGGCGCTTTTTGCTGTTTACGGCAACCATGCGCGACAATGAAGCTGAGACATGCCACACACTGCACGCACGATCGAAGCACCTTTCACGGATGTTCCCGGAGCGCTGGCTGAAATCCGGGCCGGCCGCATGGTGGTTGTCGTCGATGACGAAGACCGCGAGAACGAAGGCGACCTGACGCTGGCCGCCGAGCACGTAACTCCCGAAGCGATCAACTTCATGGCCCGTTATGGCCGCGGCCTGATCTGCCTCGCCATCACCGAAGAGCGCGCCGATCACCTGCGCCTCTTTCCGATGACGCAGAACAACTCTTCCCGCTTTGGTACGGCGTTTACCGAAACGATCGAAGCTCGCGAAGGGGTCACGACCGGCATCTCCGCAGCAGACCGGTCGCATACTATTCGCACGGCGATCGACCCTCGCTCGACTTCTGCGGATCTTGCGCGGCCCGGTCACGTCTTTCCGCTGCGCGCCCGCAAGGGCGGGGTGCTGGTCCGCGCCGGCCAAACCGAGGCTTCTGTCGATCTGGCCCGCATGGCCGGCCTCAATCCCTCCGGCGTCATTTGTGAAATCATGCGCGATGACGGAGAGATGGCGCGCATCCCAGACCTGATTCCGTTCTGCAAAGAGCACGGCCTGCTCATCTTGACTGTAGCCGAGTTGATCCGCTATCGCCTGCGTCACGAGCGCTACATCGTTCGCACCGGCGAGACCCGCATCCAGACCCGCCACGGCGAGTTCCGCATGATCTCCTATGAGAGCGAAGTTAACGGCGGAGAGAGCCATATCGCGCTGGTCCGCGGCGACCTTTGCCAGGACTGTCCCGCGGTCCACGCAGGTCCTGCGAATTTGCCGGGAGATCCCTCGACCGCGCGGCCCGCCTGCTCCCATGCGGTGCTGGTTCGGGTCCATACACGCTGCACGGCGGGCGACGTTTTTGCAGCCGACTGCCATTGCCACGAGGTTCTCGACCAATCCATGCGCATGATTGCCGAAGAGGGCTGCGGCGTGGTGCTTTATCTTCACAACACCTCGCGGGGCTTTGAGGTGGACCACACGCCGGCTGAAGCATTTGAAGAGGGGGGCGCTGCCGCTCCTGCTGCGGCTTCGGCCACTAGCGCGGGCCGGATCATCCTCCATCAGGAATTGCGCGCGCGGGAGGGCTCCCAGGCTCGTACGGGACGTATCCTGCGCGCCATCGGACTCGGCGGGCAGATCCTCTCCGACCTGGGCATCCAGCGTATCCGCCTGTTGTCGAACACACCGATGCACATTCCTGCGCTGGAGGGCTTCGGCCTGGAAATCGTCGAGCAGGTAGCGATTCCGGTTGAGGAATGCAGCCGCGTATCGTAGTTCGTAGCGTGGCTGCAGTCCGCCATGATGTACGGGCTTGACGGTGCGCTTATCGATTGGGAAAAGAATGAGCTCCAGTTTCTGAGGAAAAGTAATCTGCTCTTCTCAGAAGCCGGAGCCCATTCTCTATCTGGTTTTCTGGCTGAATGCCAAGTGCGAACTTACCAGCCCAACACGTAGGCAAAGACCAGCGGCGCAACAATCGACGCATCCGACTCGATGATGAATTTCGGAGTTGTCTCGGCGAGTTTGCCCCAGGTAATCTTCTCGTTCGGCACTGCGCCGGAGTAGGAGCCATAGCTGGTGGTCGAGTCGCTGATCTGGCAGAAGTAAGCCCAGAGCGGCACGTGCTCGCGCTGCAGATCCTGGTGCAGCATGGGAACGACGCAGATGGGGAAGTCGCCGGAGATGCCGCCCGCAATCTGGAAGAAGCCCAGCGGGGTTTTCGCCGAGGTCTCGGTATACCACTCGGCCAACTCCATCATGTACTCGATGCCGGTGCGGACCGTGTGAACGTTCTTGATGTCGCCCGAGATGCAGTGGCCGGCATACATATTGCCCAGCGTCGAGTCTTCCCAGCCCGGCACAAAGATGGGCAGATTTTTCTCTGCCGCGGCCAGCAGCCAACTGTTTTTAGGATCGATCTGGTAGGACTTTTTGAGGTCGCCCGAAAGCAGAATCTTATACATGAACTGATGCGGGAAGAAGCGTTCGCCTGCCTGGTCGGCACGCACCCACTCTTTCAGCACTTCATTTTCGATACGCCGCATCGCTTCCATCTCGGGGATGCAGGTATCGGTTACGCGGTTCATGTGGCGGGCGAGCAGTTTGGCCTCATCGGCGGGCGTCAGGTCGCGGTAGTTCGGGACGCGCTCATAGAAATCATGCGCAACGAGGTTGAAGACATCTTCTTCGAGGTTCGCCCCGGTGCAGCAGATGCCGTGAATCTTGTCCTGCCTGATCATTTCCGCGAGCGAAAGACCCAGCTCGGCGGTACTCATGGCGCCACCGATGGTCACGAACATTTTTCCGCCCGAAGCCAGCAGCTGGTTATAGGCGTTGGCGGCATCCACCAGCGCGGCTGCGTTGAAATGACGATAGTGGTGCTTGATAAACGAAGTAATGGATGACATAGTGCTGTCGCTCATCCTCCCGTACCTAAACTACCACAGCAGCATCGATACAAAATGAAGCGGCCAGGCTTGCCGACAGCATGGACTTGTTCAGTTCCGCAACATCGGAGCGAATGCTATTTCCAAGAAGACCGCGCATCAATGCTTGGGTTCTCCTTTCAACTCAGGCTGTTAAGGAAACTCTGCAGAATGAGTATTCTGCGGCTGTGACCCGAGTCACAGCAAGAAGTTGCGCAGAGGAGTCTCCTCAAGAGCGTGAAGACTGCGGGAAAAATTCTCGCGTGCGCTGTCGCAGCCTCCTTTCTTTCATGGGCCTGCGGAGCCCGTGCCGAGCATAAGCCGAAAGACGAAGATTGCCTCGTCTGCCATTCCGATCCCACGTTGACCAAAGATGTGAATGGTAAGCAGGTCAGCTTACGTGTGGATCCGGATAAGATGAAGCACTCGATCCATGGCAGCATGTTTAGCTGCGTGGACTGCCATAAAGACGTCAAAACATCTCCGCACGACGCGACACCCGCGAAGGTAACTTGCGCGGGCTGCCACGCCGATTCGCAGGAGGCCTATTCGCACGGATTGCACGCCAAGAGCACCAAGCCTGGCGGCGCGCCTTTTGCGAATTGCGAAGACTGCCATGGGGGCGTCCACCAGATTCTTGCTGCCGACGATCCCAAGTCGCCCGTCAATCATGCCAATATTCCGGCGACATGCGGGCGATGCCACGGGCAGAAATTTCTGATGGAGTCCAATGGGCAGAGTGCGCAGCCTTTCACCTCGTATCAAGAGAGTGTGCACGGGCGCGCGGTTGCCAAGGGATCGAGCAAGGCCGCAGTCTGCACGGACTGCCACGGCTCGCATGAGATTCTTGCAGCCAACGACTCGAAGTCGCCCATCTATAAGTTCAATGTGCCGAATACCTGCGGCAAGTGCCATGGCCAGGTCCAACAGACCTTCATGCAGAGCATTCACGGGCAGGGCATTACGCGCGGCAATGGATTGGCGCCGGTTTGCACGGACTGCCACGGCATCCACTCCATCAAGGCGCACATCGATCCCAATTCTTCTGTTTCCGAGCAGAATCTGGCACGCACCACCTGCGCGCGCTGCCATGAAGGGGTTCGCCTTTCGCAGGAGTTCGGCATCAAGGGCAACCCGGTTTCCACTTACTTCGACAGTTATCACGGGCTTGCTTCTCAAGGTGGATCGACGGTGGCGGCGAACTGCGCCAGTTGCCACGGCGTGCATAACATCTTGCCGTCCAGCGATTCTCACTCCACGATCAACCGCGCCAACCTGGATAAGACTTGCGGCAAGTGCCATACGGGCGCCACGCAGAAGTTCACCATGACGCGGGTGCATATGGACGGCGTGCGGCCCGGCGATATCGACTCGATTGCGGTGCGCTGGATCCGGCTGATCTATCTCGCGCTCATCATCCTGGTGATCGGCGCGATGTTCCTGCACAACGCCATCATCTGGCGCAGCAAGGCAGTAGCGCGGCGCGCGATGAAGAATCCGATGATGGTTCGCATGACGACGAATCAGCGCTGGCAGCATCTATTTCTGCTCACCAGCTTCATCATTCTCGTGATTACGGGATTCGCGCTTAAATTCCCGAACTCGTGGTTCGCCGAAGCGCTGGGCATGGGCGAGAAACTGCGCAGCATCATCCATCGCGTTGCAGGCGTAGTTCTTATTGGCGCCGGCATCTACCATGTGTTCTATCTCATCGTCACGCGAGAAGGCCGGCGGTTGATCCGCGACTTTGCGCCGGGCCCGAAGGACGCATTCGATGCGATAGGAACCATGCTCTACTATCTCGGGCTCAGCCGCAAAAAGCCGCAATTCGGCCGCTTCAACTATGCGGAGAAGGCGGAGTATTGGGCGCTGGTCTGGGGCACGGGCCTGATGGCTGTTACCGGCATCATGCTGTGGGCCAAGGTCTGGGTCGGCAATCTCTTCGCACGGTGGTGGATCGATGTGGCTACTTCGATTCACTTCTATGAAGCCATTCTCGCGACGCTTGCGATTGTGGTCTGGCACTTCTACCAGGTATTCCTCGATCCGGATGTCTATCCGATGAACTGGGCATGGTGGGATGGCAAGATGACGGTCGAACACTATCGCGAGGAACACGGACTGGATACGGAGTCTTTGGCCGAAGCGGAGAGGAATGCAGCCGAATCGGCTGTTGAGCCAGGCACGTCTAAGCCGGGCGCAGAACCACCAAAGGAATAGGTGAATCGAACGATGCAGGAAGGGCGGGCCGCGGGAGTGGCCCGCCCTTCCCGTTTAGATCCGCCAGTAGTCGGGACGCCAGTTCCTGATGCATTGCTTGATTTGCTTGCGGGTTAAGTCTTGTTCCAGAGCTTCTTTTGCAAGCTTCACAACTTCCTCATCTTCCGCAAAGCGCAGACCGATCAACTGGTCCTCCGTGAGACGGTAGATCTGTGCGCGCCATTCTGCCGACGCCAGCGCTTGCAAACGCAACCGCTCTTCAAGGCGGATTACGCGGTCTTGCACTTTCATGGGATATTGGCGCAGCCGGGAGTAAAGGATGAAGACTGCGAGCGAAAGCACCACCAGCCAGCCGCTATGGAAACTGAAATGGCGTGCCAGGTGGACGATGGAGAGAATGAGATTGACGGTCAGGATGGAGAGCAGAACGATGTGAAACCACGGGTCGAGCTTTGCGTGGTTCTTGAAGCTTTGCGTCTTGGTCTTACTCATGTGCGGTTTCGATCTTTCTCAGGCCGGAATCGGAGGGTTCGGTTGCCGAGGTCTCCAGGAGACCGTCCGCCGTGGCGCTGGTGGCCTGCATTCCGGCGTTGCCCGCATTGTCCGGGGCTTGTGCGGGTGCTGTCAATGCCATCAGATTCTCCGGCCCCACGAGTTGGGGATGCAAAGGGATCAGGTGATAGCTGCCGCGCACGAGATAATCCACAAACAAGCCCCCCGCGATGTACGGATTGACCAGCGCAATCGGAATCGCGTAGCCCGTCATGACGAGCGAAGCAGCTACGGTCTTGTTGGAGCGGCTTGAGGAGCGATAACCGGGCACCTGCGGAATTTCATACACCGTCAAATGCATTTCGGGATGCTTGCGCGCATACCGCTCCAGCTTGTAGGCGATCTGTTTCGGCGTGGTCATGCCGGCATCGGGAAAGATGTTCCGTCGAAACTTGTGGGGGAAATACGCATTCAGAATGGTGCGCGCGAAGTCAGCGCAATTGTTGTAGGTCAAACTGAAATGGGAACGATTGCTGGCCGAGTTCAGACGCGCGATCAGGGCGTCGTCCTGTTCCTCAGTCGTTTCGAAACGGAAGGCATAGATGCGCCGCATATAGGCCGCGCCTACCAATTGAGTCCAACCGCCGTGCACCAGGTTGCCGGCAAACACGTGCGGCCCGAGGCTGAGTAAATGCCCCTCATGATATCTGTCACGCATACGCTCCACGGTCGCCGTATCTACGCTTTGGGGAACCGCGGCTGCATCTTCGACCGAGTAGAGATAGGGCACCAGAGGAATGGCAATCCAGTCATAACCGGCGATTCCCTGATAACGTGCGATGACCGCGCCTAACTCGCCGGGCGCGCAACGGCGCAATTTGATAGGTGATTCGGCGCAAATACGACTGAAGTAAATTGCCGTGTGGCCCGTTGGGTTCAGGGCGCCAAAAAAGCCATAGGGCTCTTCCATCAGCATCGCGGGCTTCGATCAGTTCACTGACTAGTGGTCTGTCGGCGAGTAAACGTTAGTGGTGCAGTTATCATCTAAGTAGTCATGGCGACTACGGAAGTATTGCTGAGCGCAGAGCAGAGTAAAGAACTGAGCAGCATTGCACAGTCTCGTACTCTGCCCGCCGGATA
>JAATGG010000138.1 GCA_015654835.1 Terriglobales bacterium | reverse complement strand
CTTGGTGAGGTCGCCGAGGTCGAGGAAGCGGAACTTGCCGTAGCGGACGAGGATGCCGACGGAGCGGGCGTTTTCAGTGTCGTCCACGGGCCAGTGGGGCTCGGTGGCGCAGAGCGGATTGGGCGTGGGGGCGATGCCGGGAACGGCGGCGATGTGTTCTCCATCGGCGGTCAGGACGGTGGTGAGGAGGCCGGGGATGGCGATGGAGTCGCCGGGATGGACGATGCGGCGGGGCTTGCCGTCGATGGCCTTGAGATAGGCGGCGAAATCGCGGCGGGTGATGTCGGAGTCCTCGCGATTGATGCCGTGATCGATGAACTCGCCGATGGGCACGCGGCTGACCAACTCGGGGACGCCGCCGACATGGTCCACATGGAAATGGGTGATGAGGACGTGATCGATTTTGGCGATGCCGGCGTCGTGCATGGCGGCGAGGATGCGGGTGGCGTCGCGGCCCTCGTTGCCGGGCCATCCGGTATCGACGAGCAGCGAGCCGCCGGAGGGGGCGACGAGCAGAGTGGCCTGGCCTCCCTCCACATCGATGGAGTAGATGAGCAGGTGGCGGGCGGCGGGTTGGGGCTTGGACTGGGCCCTGGTTCCGGCGTGGGGTTTGGCTTGGGCTTGGGCCTGGGCGGCGGGGAGGCAGGAGGCGAGCAGCAGCGTCAGTCCGCAAAGAGCGAGGGCGCAGGTGGGGAGGATGCGGCGGAAACGCGGACGGGGCGCGCGGTCGGTGCGGTGGTGAACGGTAATTCGCATGTGCGAAGAAGTGTACTCGACTGTGCAGGGTGTGGGGAACTTGAGAGGGATGGAAAAGCGTTTCAACACAGTGACACTCACCTCAAACCTCACTGCGCAGAGTGAGGCTGCAGCGCAAGGCAATGGGGTGTCAACCGCTGCAGGGCACACCCTCTTATATCCGATCGACGTTACGAACCAAGACGCCAATCCAACATCGCAAGAGATATTCTTTAACGCCACCGGCTTGCTCCCAGGTGTTTCCTCATCGCGGAAAAACAATTTATATTCTGTCGGAACCTTTAATTCACCTTCCGGTGCACCCAATTACTTCTGGGGAATTAACGACGCGAAGTTGCTTAATCCGCCCTACCCACCTTTTTACTAAGTCTCGTCTCAAAACACCTCCTCGGCGAAATCCAGGAGCGAGCGAGGTAAAGACGACGAAGCAGGTCGAGAAAAGATGGAAATGACGAACGACCAAAGTGCGAAACAGTCCGAACCAGTCGCTGGTGCGCGCCTATTTTCGCCTCACCATTTGAAGCAGACCCTAGACGGGAACGCACTGGAGATGCATCATGATCAGGAACTATAGGCAACGCACGTGTTTTAGGGCGATAGGCATGTTTGTTTTAGGTATGGGCACCCTATTGGCTGAGCAAGCCCAGGTCGTTGCGCCGAAACAGGTTCAGCAGCTTCTCACAAAACGCTTTCCGCAAGTAAATATCGGTGAGTGCAACGATAGTGACACAAATCCCTTAGTATTTGGAAACATCATCATCCAATCGCGCAATGGGAATATTTCGCTGCATGGCTCCGATAATCAAGGAAACCCGTGGGCGGCGCAAATGGAGATATCCCCGGTTTCCGAATGCCAAGTGTGGGCGTCCGATCTTGGAAAGAATCAGCGGCAGGACCTGCTGATTCTTTCCATGGGAACAAATAGCAGTGGCGGGTGGGACTCGCAACTCAGCCTACTCTTGTTCGATGAGAATGGGCGTCCGTTCCCGTGGCAAGCAATCGGTAATTTTGGCGCAGATTCAAACGGGATACTTCAGGTCGTCAGACATCGCACTAACGGCGCTGCTGAAATCATCGTGCCCAAGCTGGGTGGCGATAGATATACCGGCTTGAGTTATGCGTATAACCTGCTAGGTGTGACCGGCAATCTAATTCATAGGATTACCGTAGCGGAAGATAGTTCAAAGTGGCCGCTGCTGGTTTCCCCAACCAAAGACCTCATTGACGATGAACACACATATGAGCCTTCAACCCTCAGTGGAGGTGCGGGTCCAGCGAAGGATGCGAGCATCCCAAGATCGTTTATTGCGGAACTTGACAACGCCGACAGCATGCAAGATGAGCAATTGATACTTTCGACCAAGGAGGTCGTTGGATATCCAAAACTCATCATGATTGATAAATCCAATGGGGAGCGATTTATAGATTTCGATCCATCACAGGACGAAATAAAGCAATTGAAGAGCGTCAATGCCAGCGTACAAGCCATTGGAACCACTTGTGACAGGGGAAATTGCCAGCCTCTTCTCTTATGGGCCAAAGAATGAGTTCGCGTTACCTGAGAAGGCGATTGAGAAGTTGGCTTTAACTTGGCGAGGCGCAAAATGCCGGCTAAGGTGTCCATCTTCCCCATGGTGTTTATACGCCGGGGGAAATGGCGCGGTTGGGTCGCCGCGGGAGTAGCGAGAAACGTTCTCGGGCAGCGAACATCGGGGCTGGAGTATGCCTCAACTGGCATCAAACGTTGGGCCGGAACTGCGTCAGATGGGGATCGATTTGTGGTCTGCTCGCGAAACTGTGCTCATCGTGCGCGACGTCTCGGGGCGGCATGCCGTTGGCCAACAATCGCTTTCCGCAGGCTCGCTCACCAGCAAATGGACATGCTCCGGCATCACGACATAGCCGATCACGCAAAATCGATGACAAACTGCGCCGAAGATGGGGCACCCGCTTTTTGGGGTGAGTTTACTGCGTTTTGAGACGGCTCAACACTGCTTGTTCTCTACTGGTAGAATGGAAAGTACCGCACTGTGCGGCGATTTCCCGTATTTTGTAACCCCTAACCGACCTTGACGGCCTCGTGTGGCCGAACCCGAGAGAAGGAAAAGCTACCCTGTGAGCCAGACGATACGCAATATCGCCATCATCGCCCATGTCGATCATGGAAAGACCACCCTTGTAGACGCCATGCTGCGGCAGTCGGGAACGTTCCGCGCCAATGAGCAGGTGGCGGACCGAGTGATGGACTCCAACGAATTGGAGCGAGAGCGCGGCATCACCATTCTGGCCAAGAACACGGCCATCCACTTTGGCGATGGCAAGATCAACATTGTGGATACACCGGGCCACGCGGATTTTGGCGGCGAAGTGGAACGCGCACTGAAGATGGTGGACGGCGTGATGTTGCTGGTGGACGCTGCCGAGGGTCCGCTGCCGCAGACCCGCTACGTGCTGGCGAAGGCGCTTGAAGCCAAGCTGCCGCCGATTGTGGTGATCAACAAGATCGACCGGCCGGATGCGCGTCCGCAAGAAGTTCTGAACGAAATTTACGACCTTTTCATCGACCTGGATGCGGAAGAGTCGCAGCTTGATTTTCCGGTGCTTTATACGGTGGCCAAGCTGGGTACGGCGACCACCGATCCGGACAAGCCGGGCACGGATTTGCAGCCGCTGTTCGAGAGCATCGTGAAGACGATTCCGGCGGCGACGGGCGACCCCGAGGGGGCGTTGCAGATTCTGGTGACGAATCTGGACTACTCGGAATATTTTGGCCGCATCGCGGTTTGCAGGGTCTTTCAGGGCACGCTGCACGCGGGCGACGAAGTGAATATTTCGAAGCGCGACGGATCGCTGATGAAGACGCGCATCACCAAGCTGTTCACCTTCTTCGGGCTGAAGCGGACCGAGACTACCGAGACGGAGATGGGCGACATTGTGGCGGTGGCCGGCGTGGAGGGCATCACCATCGGTGAGACCATCACGGGCATTGAAAACCCCGCGCCGCTGCCGCTGATCGTGATCGACGAGCCGACCATCGCAATCCAATTCAGCGTGAACAACTCGCCGTTTGCGGGCCGCGAAGGACAGTACGTGACCAGCCGCAACTTGCGCGAGCGTCTTGAGAAAGAGCTGCTGACCAACGTATCGATTCGCGTGGAAGATACCGGTTCGCCGGATAGCTTCAAGGTGCTGGGCCGCGGCGAATTGCAGTTGGCCATCCTGATTGAAATGATGCGCCGCGAAGGCTACGAACTGATGGCTGGGAGGCCGGAGATCGTAACCCGCATGGTGGACGGCGTGCGCATGGAGCCGGTGGAGCACCTGACCATCGACGTGCCGGAAGAGCACACGGGCGTGGTGATCGAGAAGCTTGGGCCGCGCAAGGGCGAGATGACCAAGATGCACAATCATGGGTCAGGGCGCGTGCGGATGGAGTTCCGCGTACCGAGCCGGGGCATCATCGGGCTGCGCAGCGAAATGCTGACGGAGACGCGCGGCACGATCGTGATGAACGCGCTGTTCGACGGGTACATTCCTTACCAGGGCGAGATTCCGCAGCGGCCTACGGGTGCGCTGATCTCGGACCGGCAGGGACCGACCACCACATATGCGCTGAATGGATTGCAGGAGCGCGGGATTCTGTTTGTGGGGCCGGGCGTGGAAGTGTACGAGGGCATGATTGTCGGCGAGCACTCGCGCGACAACGATCTCGATGTGAACGTGGTCCGCGAAAAGAAGATGACCAACATGCGCGCATCGAGCGCGGATGAGGCCATCCGGCTGGTGCCGTTCAAGAGCCAGAACCTGGAACAGGCGATTGAATTCATTGCAGACGATGAGCTGGTGGAGGTTACGCCGAAGTCGCTACGGCTGCGCAAGAAGATTTTGCAGGCCAATCGCCGGCCCAAGAAGTACGCGATTCCGGCAGAGTAAGCATCGCTCGCTACAAGAGAAGAACGAAAGGGTGGTCCGTATGCGGGCCGCCCTTTTTGTTGTTTTGAACGGGATGGCATCGTGCATTCCGTTCAGAGCAGAATCGAAAACGCTAGAGGCGCTTCAGATTACTGACAAACCTCAAGGGAGAGGTAGGCCGTCCCTCAGGGGCTAAAGCCCCGCTCATTCTGCTCGACTTATATACGGGCTAAAGCCCGTACCCTTCAACATGCGGACATCTCTTCGCAAGACAATGGGCTTTCATCAGTCTGAAACGCTAGAGGCGTTTTTTGGCTTCGAGGACGCGTTCGAGGGCTTCGTCGGCAGTGGCTCCGGTGGCCGACAGGTGGCCCATTTTTCTGCCGACGCGCGGGGTGTGCTTCTCATACAGATGGAGGCGCACGCCGGGAACGGCCAGGGCGGCGGCGAAATTGGGCTCGCCGGCGCTGCCGAGCCACACGTCGCCGAGCAGATTGACGATGGCCGCCGGGACAAGGAGCGAGGTATCCCCGAGGGGCAGATTGCAGGCGGCGCGGACGGCCTGCTCGAACTGGCTGGTGACGCAGGCGCGCTCGCTCTGGTGATAGCTGTTGTGGGGGCGGGGCGCAAGCTCGTTGACCAGCAACTCGCCCTGGCGGGTGACGAACATTTCCACGCAGAGGAGGCCCTCGATGCCGAGCCGGGCGATGATGTCCGCAGCGAGAGCCTCGGCGCGGGCTTCGAGTGCGGCGGGAATGCCGGCGGGCAGGACGCTCCAGGCAAGAATCTGGTTTTCGTGGTGATTGCGGGCGGGAGGATAGCTGCGCACCTCGCCGGACGGATTGCGGGCGGCCATGACGCTGATCTCGTAGTCCAGATCGAGGGCCTGCTCGGCAACGGCGGGGAGCGCGCCGATGCTCTGCCAGGCAGCCGCGACAGCCTCTTCGGTGGCGTCGGCGTCGAGGCCGATCCGTGCTTGCCCGCGACCGTCGTAGCCGCCGCGCCCAATCTTCAGGAAGACGCGCTTACCCAAGGCGGAAACGGCATTTTGCAACTCGGCTTCGGTGCGGACGACGCGGAAAGCGCCGACGGGGAAACCGTTTTCGGCCAGCCAGACTTTTTGCAGGGTTTTGTCTTGAATGATGCGGATGGGTTCGACGCCGGGGCGGAGCGGAGCCAGATGGGCCACTTCGGTGAGGGCGTCGACGCCGATCTGTTCGATTTCGAGGGTGACGGCACCGGCTCCGGCGGCCAGCCGGCGTGCGGCGGCGACATCGTCCCAGCGGCCCACGATGGTTTCGTCCACGACAAAGCTGGCGGGACAGAGCGGTTCGGGGTCCATCACGCGGACGCGGTACCCCATGGTGCGAGCGGCCATGGCCATCATGCGGCCCAACTGGCCACCGCCGAGAATGGCGAGGAGGCTGCCGGGTTCGACGACGGCGGGCTTGCCGAGTTGTTGCGAGGGGTCGAGGAGGTCGCTCAAGCGGGCAGCTCCTGCGCCAAGACTTCTTCGGTGCGCGCGGCGCGCCAGGCGGCGAGGCGCTCATAGAGGGCGGCGTCGGTGGAGGCGAGAATTTCAGCGGCGAAGAGGGCGGCGTTGGCCGCGCCCGGCTTGCCGATGGCCAGGGTGCCGACCGGCACTCCCTTGGGCATTTGCACGATGGAGAGCAGCGAGTCGAGACCGTTGAGCTGGGTGGCGGCTACCGGCACACCGAGCACGGGAACCAGAGTTTTAGCGGCCAACATGCCCGGCAAATGGGCGGCGCCGCCGGCTCCGGCGATGAGGACGCGCAGACCGCGCTGGCGGGCGGTGGCAGCGTATTCAAAAAGCAGGTCGGGAGTGCGATGCGCGCTGACGATGCGCGCTTCATGCGGAATTTGCAGGGCGCGCAAAATTTCGACGGCCGCCGAGAGCACCTCATAATCGCTCTTGCTGCCCATCACCACGCCCACGACTGGCTGATCGTTCATGGGGCTGATTATACGAGGCGGCAGGGTGCGGACCGAAGCGACGGGTGGGCGTGGGTCTATCGAGAGCCCTTTCGCAGGAACCCGCTAGGCTGCGTCGAGTTGAACCGTGACTTTTCGGCCAAGGGCGGCAGCAATGTTGACCAGAGCATCCAGGGAAAAGCGAGAGATGCGCCCGCGGAGAAGGTCGTTGATACGCGGCTGCGTGACTCCGCAGCGATGAGCGGCCTCGGCCTGTGTCCAGCCGCTCTCTTCGATCATGGCGGATATCTTGTCGATGAGTTCGGAGCGAAGACGGAGGTTCGCCGCTTCCTCCGGGGTGTCTGTAATCGCGTCCCAAACGCTTGCAAATGTCTCGACAGGTGTATTGGTCATTTTGAACCTCTTTTGGTTGGCGAAATCTTCGTCCTGTCTACTATATCCATACCGATATAAAGTGCAAGGAAATCAAGGGGGCATTCTCTGTGAAGGGTTCAACGAGAGCCAAATTTGATAGCTTGGGGACATGGCCGAAGCTGTTTCACAATCCGATTTGACTGGTATGGACCTGGAATCTTTAACTGCCGACGTGGTGGCGCTGGCCATGAAGGCGGGCGCGAGCGACGCCGAAGCCGTAGCCCGTGAAGGGGATGAGTTCAGCGTGAACGTGCGTTTGGGCCAGGTGGAGACGCTGCAGGAGTCCGGCTCGCGCGGGTTGGGGTTGCGGGTCTTTCTGGGGACGCGGTCGGCCTCGGCTTCGACCAGCGACCTGACGCCTGACGGAATTCGCCAGTTGGTGGAGGGGGCCCTGGCGCTGGCCAAGGTCACGGAAGAAGACCCGTTCACGGGCTTGCCGGAGAGCGGCGAATTCGGCTCGGTTTCAGAGGACATGCACCTCTATTACGACGATGTGTATTCGCTGACGGGGCCGGAGCGGATTGAGTGGGCGAAGCGTGCCGAGGCGGCGGCGATGGCCGCGGACCCGCGCATTACCAACTCCGATGGCGGCAGTTTCAACGCGGCGACGGGGCGCAAGGTGCTGGCCAACTCGCGAGGATTTGTGGGCGGCTACCGGACCAGCTATGCGGGTGTTTCGGCGGCTCCGCTGGCGGTGGACGCGAACGGCACCATGCAGCGGGATGGCTGGTGGTCGAGTGCGCGGCGGCTGGTGGATGTGGAATCGCCGGAGTCGGTGGGGCAGGAGGCGGCGCGGCGGACACTGCGCCGGCTGGGTGCGCGTCGCGTCCCTACGCAGCAGGTTCCTGTGGTTTTTGCTCCGGAGACGGCACGGTCGCTGGTGGGCTCGATTTTCGAGGCGGCTTCGGGGGACTCGATCTGGCGGGGCGCTTCCTTTTTGGCGGGGCGGCTGGGCGAACAAATCGCGGCGTCGAGCCTGACGTTGATCGACGACAATCTCATGCTGCTGCCTTCGGGCGTGGGCGGCTTCGGCAGCTCGCCTTTCGACGGCGAAGGGCTGCCCTCGCTGCGCACCGTGGTGCTTGAGGGCGGCGTGCTGCGAAACTATTTGCTCAACACGTATACGGCGCGGAAGCTGGGGATGAAGTCCACCCATAACGCGTCGCGGGGGCTGGCGGGCACGCCGGGCATCGGCAGCGGCAACCTCTACCTGGAACCCGGGACGATGACGCCGGAAGAGATCATCGGGGGCATTCCCGCTGGGCTCTATGTGACGGGATTGATGGGGTTTGGCACGAACCTTGTTACCGGTGACTACTCCCGCGGGGCGACCGGGCTGTGGATCGAGAACGGCCAACTGACCCACGCGGTGGAAGAGGTGACGATCGCCGGCAACCTGGGCGAGATGCTGCGCCATGTGACCGCCATCGGCAACGACCTCGTCTTCCGCAACTCGGTGGCTTCGCCCACGCTGCGGATCGACGGCATGACGCTCGCGGGCGCGTAGGGGCGGGAGGAGCCGTGGCTAGCGAATCTAAAACCCTGCCGTTCGATCCCGCCGATGCCGGGGCGGCGCTGGCGCAACTGCCGCAAAGTTCGGCTGTCTTTGCGCTTTACGGCGAGGCGGTCCACGCGGAGCCGTATATTGGCCGGACGCCCAACCTGCGCGGGCGGCTGGAACGGCTGTTGCAGCCGTCGGCACGGCATCCGCGGCGGCTGCAGTTGGCGGGCCTGGTGCGACGCATCGAGTGGCAACTCACCGGCTCGGAGTTCGAGTCGCTGCTGGCCCAGTTCTCGCTGTTGTGCCAGGTTTTCGGCGCAAAGGCGCTGGAGCGGATGCACCTGGGCGCGCCGGCCTTTGTGCGGTTCATGGGCGGCAATCCGTATCCGCGGCTCACCATTACCAATCGCCCCAGCCAACGGGAAGCGGAGTGGGCGTATGGGCCGTTTG
>JAATGG010000263.1 GCA_015654835.1 Terriglobales bacterium | reverse complement strand
GCCGAGGACGACAAAGAGCACCACAATGGAGATGGCGCCGATGAATCCAAGCTCTTCGGCGATGTTGGCGAAGATAAAGTCGGTCTGGGCTTCGGGCAGAAAGAAGAGCTTCTGCATGCCCTCCATATAACCGCGACCGGTCAACCCGCCGGTGCCCACGGCGATAAGCGATTGATTGATGTGAAAGCCGGCGCCCTGGGGATCGGAATCGGGATTGAGAAACACCAACATGCGCTGGCGCCGCCAGGCGACCATAAAGAGCAGCGCGGCCAGTGCGGGCAGGGATGCGGCCACGCCGAGCAGCAGGTATTTCCACTCCATGCCGGCCAATATCAGCATCAGGGCGGTTACGCCGGCGAGCACCAGCGCCGTGCCCAAATCCGGCTCGCGCACGATGAGCACGATAAAAGCCAGGGGAACGACGGCGGCGCGCAGGAGCGTATGCTTCCAGTCGCGCATGGCATCGAGGCGCGAATGGAGGAACCAGGCCAGAAACAGAACCAGCACGGGCTTGGCGATCTCGGACGGCTGAAAGGTAAAGAAGCCGCCAAAGCGAATCCAGCGATGGGTGTTATGCGAGTTGCGAAAGAGGTAGACCAGCACCAGCAGCAGGGTGGTGACACACAGGGCGGGATAAATGAAGCGCGGCGTGTTGTAGCGGCTATAGTCCACGCGCATGAGGATGACCATTGCGAGCACGCCGGTGAGCGCCCACAGAGCCTGCCTGCCGACATCGGTATAGGGGGAGTGATAGCGCTCTTGCGCGACCACGGCCGAAGCGGAAAAAACCATCACCAGCCCGACCACGACGAGCAGCAGGGTGGTGAAGAAGATCCACTTATCGACCCCTACGCGTTTTGCCATGCCATTAAACCTCTAGAGCATTTTCGGAATCCATGTAAAGTTCTTGAGAGCGGTAAAAGGTGGCTTTTTCTTGAGAAAAAAGCCACCTCAGTGCGTGCTTTCGGCCTACCGCAATTCCGAAACGGCTATCGCTTCATGGACAAGCTTTTTGAAGACCCGGCCACGGTGCTCGTAGCTTTCGAACTGGTCGAAGCTGGAGCAGGCCGGAGCCAGCAGGACCACTTCACCGGGGCGTGCGGCGGCAGCCGCGGCGCTGACTGCCTTGTCCAATGTTTCGCAAGAGTGGATGGTGACCACGCCGCGCAGATGCGACTCAATTTTTGCGGCTGCGGAGCCGATGGTATAGACCGCCCGCACGCGCTCGCGCAGCAGTTGCGAAAGCTCGGTGTAGTCGGAGTTTTTGTCTTTGCCGCCGAGGATCAGGTGAATGCCCGTATGGAACGCGGAGATAGCCTTTGCCGTGGCATCGACATTGGTGGCTTTCGAATCGTTGTAGAAATCGACGCCGTTGATGGTGGCAACAAACTCCAGGCGATGCTCGACGGCGTGGAAGGCCTCGATGGCGCGACGGATCGCGGGCACTTCAGCACCGGCAAGACGCGCTGCACACACGGCGGCGAGAACATTCTCGACATTGTGTGCGCCCTTGAGGGTGATGCCGCCGACGGGCATGACGGTCTCGACCGGCGCGCCTTTGGAAGAACGATAGAGCACGTTGCCGTTCTCGACCCAGGCACCCTGCACGACCGGATGCCGGGATGAAAACCAGTAGACGGTGGAGGCGGAACGGGAGGCTGCCGCGGCGGCGCGGGCGTTGTCGGCGTTGAGGACCAGGGCATCGTGCTCGTCCTGAGCAGCAAAGATCATTTCTTTGGCGCACGCATAGTTTTCAAAGCTGCCGTGGCGATCCAGATGGTCGGGCGTGATGTTCAAGATCAGCGCGATTTTGGGATGAAACTCCTGCGTGCTTTCAAGCTGGAAGCTAGAGACCTCAAGCACGGACCAGGTGTCGTCGGTGCTGGGCTCGATCAGCTCGGTCACCGGCACGCCGATATTGCCGCCGACGAGCGTCGTCAATCCCGCCTCTTTGAGAATTTCGCCGACCAGCACGGTGGTCGTGGTCTTGCCGTTGGAGCCGGTGATGGCCAGCATCTTTCCCTTGAGAAAGCGGGCTGCCAGTTCCAACTCACCGATGACGGGCAGGCCGAAGCTTCGGGCCTGGGTCAGTTCCGGGGTGTCCAGCGGGACGCCGGGGCTAACCACGATGAGGTCCTGGCGGCGGAAGGTCAGCAGGCCATGGCCGCCGGCTTCCACCATGATGCCCTCTTCAAGCAGGGCGGGAATATCCTTGGCCAGCGCCTCGGCGCTGCGCACGTCGGAGACGGTCACCAGAGCGCCGCGATGACGCAGAAACAATGCCGCGGCCAGGCCGGATTTACCCAATCCGACGACCAGAACTTTTTTGCCTTTGAGCTCCGTCATAAGGTCCGTCCTAAGGCTTGCAGCGATCCGCGACTCTCTTCATTTTGCACTGCAACGTGCAGGCGCGGACCTTGTCTAACGCAGTTTCAGGGTAGTGAGTGCAAACAATGCAAACACCAGGGCGCCGATCCAGAAGCGAGCGATGACTTTGGACTCGCTCCAGCCCAACTGCTCGAAATGGTGGTGCAAGGGGGCCATTTTGAAGATACGCTTTTTGCGCAATTTGTAGCTGCCCACCTGCAACATGACCGAGATCGCTTCAAGGATAAAGATGCCGCCGATAAAGGGCAGCAGCAACTCCTGGCGAATGACGATGGCCACGGTGCCGATGGCGCCGCCGAGGGCCAGCGAGCCCACATCGCCCATGAAGATCTCCGCCGGATGGGCGTTATACCAGAGGAAACCGATGGAGGCGCCGACCATGGACCCGCAAAAGACGGTCAACTCCCCGACCATGGGCATGCGCTGCAACTCAAGATAGTCGGCAAAGACGACGTGGCCGCTGACATAGGTGAGCACGGCCAGGGCGGCGGCGGCAATGATGGTGCAGCCGATGGCCAGGCCGTCGAGACCGTCGGTCAAGTTGACGGCATTGGTCGCGCCCATGAGGACAAAGACGACGAAGGCAACGAACGGGAGGAACGCCAGAAATCCGAGATGAGGGACGGTTGTGGGCCAGTGCCACAGCAGGTCGGGACGCAGGCTTTTGACGAAGGGCACCGACAATTGCGTCGAGAACATCTTGAACTGCTGCAGGACGACCAGCGCGATGGCCACCGCGGCAGCCGCTATGCCTTGCAGCAACAGCTTGGCGCGCGCGGTGAGGCCGAGGCTGCGGCGTTTGATGACCTTGATGTAGTCGTCGGCAAAGCCGATGGCCCCGAAGGCAAGAGTGGAGAAGACGGTGATCCAGACAAACGGGTTGGCGGGGTCGGACCAGAGCACGGTGGGCAACAGGATGGCGATGGCAATGAGCACGCCGCCCATGGTGGGTGTGCCGGACTTCTTGAGGTGCGACTGGGGTCCATCTTCGCGGACGTACTGGCCGATCTGGAACTCGCGCAGCTTTTTGATGACGTAGGGGCCGATAAATAGCGCGATCAGCAGCGCCGTGAGCGAGGCAAACGCGGTGCGAAAGGTGAGATAGCGGAAGATGCGAAACGGGTGAAAGTAAATGTAAAGCTTTTGGTAGAGCAGCCAGTAAAGCAAGTGGCCTCCAGAGCCGGCATGAGGCGGGATTCAGGTTGATTCTACAAGGCCGGGCGTCTCTCCGGCTGTGGAAGAGAGGGCTATTGTTGCGCAGCCGACTGCCGCTTGAGTTCCGCCTCGAAGGCCCGATCGCGGCCGGCAATGTAGGCGCGATAGCCGTCGGGGTCGATGAAAGCGCTGCGGTCGCCGCGTAGCCAGCGCTCGTATTTAGGTCTCATGTCGAAGTAGCCGCCGTGGGCGCCGAGAAAAATATCGCAGGGCAAGGCCTTGAGCACGGCGAATCCGCGGGCGTAATCGGCGGCGATCTGCGGGTATTGGGCATTGTGCACCAGCTTGTAACCGGTGTTGACGCCGGAACCGCCGACGATGACCACATGCAACAGTTTGCCGGCCTCGGGCTCGTCCAGCGTCCAGGTGGTGGTGCCCTTGTTGTGGCCGGCGGTCAGATGGGCCACGAGCACGGTGCCGCCCAGGCGAACCTGCTCGCCATCATGCAGCACGCGATCCACATGAGCGGGCGGAAAGCGCATGGACTTGTCGGCGCCGTAATAAAAATCGGTGCGGCCACCGGACTGAACGACGGACACATCGGCGTCCATCACCGCATATTGCGCATGGGTAAGCTGCTTGACGCGGGCACTGCCGGCGCAGTGGTCGAAATGTCCCTGGCCGACGAGCAGAATCTTGATATCGCTGAAGCGGAACCCGAGCGCCTGGACGCTGTGCTGAATCTGCGGCACGGAACTCTCAAGATTGCTGTTGATGAGGATGTTGCCCTGCGGGGTCACGATCAGGTAGGAAGCCAGATCTTCGCTGCCCACGTAGTAGAGATTTCCGGCGATGCGAAAGGGCGGCTGAGGGCGGGTCCACGCGGGGTCGGGCAATGCCGCCGCGGGCAGAGAGGCAAACGCCACGAGCAATGCCAGGCTGGCAACAAGCTTTTTCAGGTTCAGCGGGATTCCGTTGGTTGGGATTCCGGTCACTGGGCCGCTCATTGGGACTCCAGGGTTGCGGGGTGGGGCTTCAATGCGTCGATAGCGCGCTCCAGATGAACGCCGCGCGAGCCCTTCACCAGGACCACGTCGCCGGGGCGCAGATTTTCGCGAAGCCAGCGGCCGGCAGCCTCGGCATCGGGCAGAAACAGGGCGGCGACTCCGCCGGCACAGGCAGCGACGGCCAGATATTCTGCATTGCCATGGACGCCTACGACCATGTCGAGGCCGGCTTCAACGGCGGCCTCGCCGCAAGCGGTGTGCAGCGCTGGGCCCTGCTCACCGAGTTCGAGCATTTCTCCGGCGACGAGAATGCGGCGGCGGGCGGGGCGCGCTGCGAGGGTACGGATCATGGAGCGCAGCGCTTCGGGATTGGAGTTGTAGCTGTCATTCAAGAGGGTGGCGCCACTGATCTCCATCACCTCGCCGCGCTTGTCGCCGGCGGTCAACGATTCAAGCGCCGCAGCAGCCGCATGTAACTCGACTCCGGCTTCGAGGGCGACGGCCAGACCGGCCATCGCATTGAGCGCGTTGTGCGAGCCAAGCAGGCGCAGAGTGATCTGGCCCTCGCCATCGCTGGTGCGATAGCGGACGTGCAGCCCCTTCATGTCTTCAGTGACGTCGACGATCTGGGGATCGGCACAGGGGCCGGCGCCGAAGTAGACGACGTGGCCGGTGAATCCGCGGCCAAATTGCGAGACATAGGCATCGTCGCAGTTGAGGAAGGCGACGCCGTTGGCGGGCAGAGCCGCGACCAGCTCGAACTTGGCGCGCGCGATGCCGGCCCGGCCCTCGGCGAAATTTTCGACGTGCGCGGTGCCGACGTTGGTTACCACGCCCCAGTCGGGCGCGGCGATGCGGGCCAGTTCGGCGATTTCTCCAGCGTGATTCATGCCCATCTCGACCACGGCGAAGTCATGCTCGGGCTCGAGGCGCAATAGTTGCAGGGGCAGGCCGAAAGCATTATTCAGATTGCCTTTGGACTTGAGCACGTTGAATTTGGCGCCGAGGGCAGCCGCAGCCGCCTCTTTGGTGGTGGTTTTGCCCGCCGACCCGGTGATGGCGACGACGCGCTTGCCCCACTGGCGGCGCACATGCCCGGCGAGCGCCTGCAGGGCAATGAGCGGGTCTTCGGCAATGAGCAGGGGCACGGCCAGGGCCGCGTCGGGCAGAGTGGCCACGCGGGCGCGCGAGACTACGGCGGCAATGGCTCCGCGCTGCAGCGCTGCGGCTACGTAATCGTGCCCATCAAGCCGGTCGCCACGGACGGCAAAGAACAGCTCACCGGGAGCGACCGTACGCGAATCGATGGAATAGCCCTGGACCACCAGGGCACCGGCCGACGCCACGCTGGTGGGCGCCTCCAGCACCGCACCGGCTCCAATTGCCGCCTCTGCGAGAGTGAGTTTCATTGCACTTCACCATAGCCCAATTGGGCGAGCGCCGAAAGGGCAATCTCCGCGTCGTCAAAAGGAATGGTGCGGCCGGCGAGGATCTGCTCTTTCTCATGGCCCTTGCCGGCGAGGAGGACCACGTCGGAGGGCTGAGCCGCCTGCAGCGCCAGACGAATGGCGGCGGCGCGATCCGGCTCGACGATGTAGCGAACCTCCGTGGCTTTGAGGCCGGGCTCAATCTCGGCCAGGATTGCCTGCGGATCTTCGGAACGGGGATTGTCGCTGGTGGCCACTACAAAGTCGCTGCCCTCGCCCGCGGCCTGGCCCATCCTGGGGCGCTTGGTGCGGTCGCGGTCGCCGCCGCAGCCGAACAGCGTGATGACCTTGCCGCCGGACTTCGCGGTGATTTGCCGGGCCAGCGCGGTGAGATTGCGAAGAGCGTCATCAGTGTGGGCATAGTCCACAATGACGGTGAAAGGCTGGCCGGCCGCGACGGGCTGAAAGCGGCCCGGCACCGGCTTGAGCCGGGGCACAGCCGCAACCAGATCCGCAAAAGCGACGCCGCGCGCATGGGCTGCCGCGAGGGCCGCCAACAGGTTGAGGATGTTGACCTCGCCGGCCAGCCGCGATGTTACTTTAGCCGCACCCGCAGGAGTTTCGAGCTCAAGCACTGCGCCGCCCGGAGTCAGAGCATAGCCGGCAACGCGCCAATCGCCCTCGCCGATTCCATAGGTGCGCACCTCGGCACCCGCCTCGCGCGCCACAGCCGCCAACTGCTCCGCACGCGGGTCATGCGCATTGATGACGGCCACACGCGGAGCCGGATAGAGGCTGCCATCGAACAGCAGCCGCTTGGCTGCAAAATACTTCTCCATGGTCTGGTGATAGTCGAGATGGTCGCGGG
>JAATGG010000218.1 GCA_015654835.1 Terriglobales bacterium | reverse complement strand
GGGAGAGGAACGAGAGAAAATGGAGATAGAGATGCTGCGGGCACGGGGCCAATTCGAAGCGGCTTTGGGAATTGTGCGAGAGCTGCGTGCGGCGGGGCATGAGGCTTACTTCGCCGGCGGATGCGTGCGCGACCTGCTGCTGCGGCGCGAGCCGGTGGATTATGATGTGGCGACTTCGGCCACTCCCGATGTAGTGCTGGGGCTGTTCCGGAGGACATTTGCCGTGGGTGCGCACTTCGGCGTCGTGCTGGTGGCGACCACCTACACTGGGGCCGGCCCCAGCGGTGAAGATGGCAAAGAAGCCAGGGAAGACGTGTTGACCGAGGTGGCGACGTTTCGGACCGATGGGTCCTATTCGGACGGACGGCATCCGGATGCAGTGCGGTATACGAAAAGCGCCGAAGAGGATGTGCAGCGGCGGGATTTCACCATCAACGGGCTGTTGTTGGACCCCGTGCGGTTGACCGATGCCGCCGATCCGCTTTCGTCCGTTGACTCGAACACGCTACGGACCGCGGTGCTCGATTTTGTGGGGGGAGTCGCCGACCTGGAGCGCGGCGTGGTGCGGGCGATTGGCGAGCCCCGGCGGCGATTTGAAGAAGACCAGTTGCGGCTGCTGCGGGCGGTGCGGTTTGCGGCGCGGTTCGGGTTTGAGCTGGAGCCGGGTACGGCGGCGGCCATGCAGGCGCTGGCTGCGCGCATCGCCGCCGTGAGCCGCGAACGCGTGCGCGACGAGCTGACCAAGATGCTGACTGAGGGCCAGGCGCGGCGGGCCTTCGAGTTGCTGGACGCCACGGGGCTGCTGGCCGCGGTATTGCCCGAAGTGGCGCGGATGAAGGGCGTGGAGCAGCCCGCGCAGTTCCACCCGGAAGGCGATGTTTGGACGCATACGCTGATGCTGCTGGAGCAGCTTGAGGCGGGCGCTCCGCTCACCCTGGCGTGGGGCGCGCTGCTGCACGATGTGGGCAAGCCGCCCACCTTCCGCCTCGCTCCCGACCGCATTCGGTTCGACGGGCACGTGGAAGTGGGTGTGGCCATCGGCGCGGAAATTTGCCGGCGGTTCCGCTTCTCGAACGACGAAACCCGACAAATTCTTGAGCTGATTGAGAACCACATGCGCTTTGGCGACGCACAGCGTATGAAGGATTCCACGCTGAAGCGTTTTTTCAGGCTGCAGGAGTTCGATCAGCATCTCGCGCTCCACCGGATGGATTGCCTGGCGGCGCATGGAAACTTGGATAACTGGGAATTCGTACGGCAGCGCTACAGTGCCACGCCGCAGGAGGTGATGCGGCCCAAGCCTCTGATTACGGGCCGGGAGCTGATTGCGGCGGGATATGTGCCCGGAGCGCGTTTCAAAGAAATGTTGCGCGCAGCCGAAGACGCGCAGTTGGAAGGAACGATTGCGACCGCGGATGAGGCAATGGCGCTGGTACGGGATCGATTTGGCTCGGCGTGATGTGGCTCACTGCCAGATATCCTGGGGAATGAGATAAGAAAAGGTGCGGAATTTTTGCCCCCGAGCAGGCACGTTGCTAATTTGAAGAAGCACGGAAAGCCCTTGCAGACCCCCTTGAGCCCCGTCTTTGGCAGGTTTTCGCGGCCAGTGTTTGGCAGGCCTTCGGCGTTGCTTAGGATGCCAGGCTTCGTGCATCGAAACCGCATCGTGGAACTGCACTGTTTGATTTGGAAAGTGAGTTGATCATGGCCACCACCAGTAGTGAATCTGTTGTTGACTTCCAGGCAGTCTGGGCGGAGATGGAGTTGCCAGCCCATGTGCGCGAGGTGCTGAGCGCAGCGCCCCTGGTGCAGACGCCGGAAAACCGCTCGCAACTGCTGGACTGGGCGCTGGGGCGTGCAACCGGCGCAACCGACTGGCGGCTGGGCAATCGCGACGATCATGGCGTGTATGAGGCCATCTTCAATGCGGAGGGCACGGGCCGCGTGGTCGAGGCAGTCATTACCAAGGCGCGCAACGGGCTGGCAATCAATTTCCCCGACCCGGCCATGCGGCGGCGCGACCCCGACGCGATGGTGATCGGCGATACCCTGCCGACCGACAAGCCCACCTATGTGCAGCGCTTTGGCGAGCCATTCGACAAGACCCGGCAACAGACATTGGATTGGTTGAAGACGCAGGAACTGGTAGCCATGCCGTTCTATGCGGGCCCCGATACGCTGGGTTACGGAGCATTGCTGATTGTGCCGCGGCAGGCGGCGTTTTTTGCGGCGGCGCTCGCCGATTTGCAGGGCATGATTCCCCGCAGCCAGGTTCCCGCGGACTTCAAGATTACCGGCGGCGTGTTGTTTGTGGCTCCGCCGTTTCGGCATACCCATTTCGCCGGGCGGCAGGTCGTCGTGCACGACAGAACGGCCACCCACCAGGAAATTTTCGCGTACAACCTCTATCCCGGCCCCAGTGCAAAAAAGGGCGTCTACTCCATGCTGCTGGATATCGGCGAGCGCGAGGGCTGGACGACCAATCACTGCTCCGCGGTGGCCGTGGTAACGCCCTATGAGAATCAACTGATCCTGATGCACGAGGGTGCCTCGGGCGGCGGCAAAAGCGAGATGACCGAGCACATCCACCGCATGGAAGATGGACGGCTGCTGATCGGGCGCAACGTGGTCACCAAGGAAGAGCGCACGCTGAACCTGCCCGAAGCCTGCCATCTGCGGCCCATTGCCGACGACATGGCCTGCGCGCATCCCAGCTACCAGGGCAAGCACGGGCGGCTGACGCTGGCCGATGCGGAGAATGCGTGGTTCGTGCGCGTGGACCACATCAAGAGCTATGGCACCGCGCCGAATCTGGAGCGGCTGTGCATCGACCCGCCCGAGCCGCTGATTTTTCTGAACCACTATATTGTGCCGGGCGGAACGTGTTTGACGTGGGAGCACGTCGAAGATGCGCCGGGTAAATTGTGCCCCAATCCCCGTGTGATTTTACCGCGCCAGATGATTGTGGACATCGAAACAGGCCCGCAGTCGGTGGATGTGCGCAGCTTTGGCGTCCGCTGCCCGCCCACCCACAGCGAGAGCCGGCTTTACGGAATCCTGGCCATGATCCATGTGCTGAGCCCGGCGCTGGCGTGGCTGTGGCGGCTGGTTGCTCCGCGAGGACACGCGAACCCCAGCATTCAGGATACGAAGACGCGGGAGATGCAGTCCGAGGGCGTGGGCTCCTATTGGGCCTTTGCCACCGGCCGTCGTGTCGATCAAGCCAACCTGCTGCTGCAACAGATTATCGCCACCCCCGAGACGCGCTACGTGCTGCTGCCGAACCAATACATCGGCGCGTGGAAGGTCGGCTTTATGGCGGAGTGGATCGCCCGCGAATACCTCGCCCGGCGCGGCAGTGCACGCTTTGCCCGCGAACAGGTGGACGAGGCGCCGTTCCCCTTGCTGGGCTACATCCCCCGCCAACTGCGCGTCGAAGGCTCGATGATTCCGCGCGTATTTTTGCGGGTCGAAGAGCAGTTGCAGGGCGGCAGGGAAGTCTACGAAGAGGGCGCGCGGCAGTGGCGCGAATTCTTCGCGCGCGAGTTGAAACAGTTCCTGGTGCCGGACCTCGATCCATTGGGCAAACGGATCATCGAAGCCTGCCTGGATGCGGCGACGCCGGAAGACTACCGTCGGCTGATTCCGCATCCGATGTTCCGCGACGAAGCTCTGTAGAGGCAGCTGCTAGCCTCTAGCTTTTAAGCTGGTTCTGGGCCGGAGGACGGAAGCAGCGGGAACGATAGAGTGCGTTGTCAGCTAAGCGTGATGGACGATTTGCAGGTGGGACGGCCAGAGCGGTATGTTGGCCGTCTTTTCTGTTTGCGTCGGTCG
>JAATGG010000217.1 GCA_015654835.1 Terriglobales bacterium | reverse complement strand
TTGTTCTTGATGCTGTGCGCCAGCTTCATGCCCAGCAGGTTCGTCGGCTTCTCGCTGGTTGGGTCAAGCGTCCAGTAAAGCTTCTTGTCGCGGATCGCGATGCGGTCGGTCGTATAGAACGTCTTCAGAATGTCTTCGCCGGAACGCAGGCCCAGGGCGCGCAGGAAGATCGTCCCCAGGAATTTGCGCTTGCGGTCGATACGGACATACAGCACATTCTTCTGGTCGTATTCGAATTCCACCCACGAGCCGCGGTAGGGAATGATCTTTCCCAGGAAGTAGGTGCGGTTGTTGGCCGTCTCGAAGAAGACGCCGGGCGAACGGTGCAACTGCGAGACGATGACGCGCTCGGTGCCGTTCACAATAAAGGTGCCGTTCGGCGTCATCAGCGGAATATCGCCGAAGAACACCTCCTGCTCCTTGATATCGCGGATGGTCTTGTTGCCGGTTTCCGGGTCCTTGTCGTAAATGGTGAGCCGGACGGTCACCTTCAGAGGAGCGGAGAAGGTCATGCCGCGCTCTTCGCACTCCTGCTGGTCGTACTTCAACTGCAAGCTGACGGGGTCACCGCACTTGTTGCAGAAGTCGGGGGTGTTCTTGTTGTAGGTTCCGCACTTCTGGCAGAGCACGTCACCGGGAAGGAAGGGATCGGTGATGACCATGGCGCCGCACTGCACGCAGGCGGTGCGGAGGTGATGCAGCCCCTTGAGGTGACCGCACTTGCACTCCCAGTTGCCAATGGAGAAATCGACGAAATCCAACTGCGAGATGCCGCGGAAGTCGGTAATCGGAAAGACCGAGACGAACACCGACTGGAGGCCCGAGTCATCGCGCTCATTGGGCAACTTGTCCATCTGCAAGAACCGCTCATAGGAGCGCCGCTGCACTTCGATCAGGTTGGGAATCTGGGTTGCGGTGGGAATCTTTGAAAAATCGAGCCTGCTGCGAATCGCGCGCTTCTCGTTGGGCATGTTCACTCCTGAGGCTCGTCAATCCGGCGCCTGGCTGCCTATCAGGCCGGGGCCGGGCCAGCGCCCGAGTCTCAGGGCGCCAGCTAAATTCAGTGATCGATCGAAAAACCGGACTGGAGCACCTCGTTCCCCCAGTCCCGTACAGTCCGGCAAGCCATGAGCACGCCGAAAAAACCTGGCCAAGCCAGCCTTGCGATGAGAATCGCATCCAACAAACACGCGGTAAAGATTGCCGCACATCCGGCAAGTGCGCTAGACTGCGCTCAATCGAGCAATCCAGAGCCACGGAAAGGGTCCGTCAGAGAGACTTGTGCGCGAAGGGTAGATTTTGCCCGCGAAGGCCCAATCTAAAGTGAACGAGAGACACGAATAGCCCGCAAGGACGCAATGCCTCACGAGCGCGGCCTATCGCCAGTGCTCCCATCCGAATTCTGAACCCTTGCTTTCGCTGATTCCAAAGCTCGCTTCTGCCGCGATCCGCCAGCCACTCGCCACCAGCCCATGAGTTTCCGCTTAACTCATTGACTGTAATCCACTTAACCTTCACATTTGCCCGTTGCCGGAGTGCTTGACCTGATTCCGACAGCGATGCGCAAACGTGCCGTTCCACGATTCTCAGAACCGCGCCACCCCGACCCGGTTAATTTTCCTAAAAAATACAGGACAAGCCGGAAAGACGCGCAACGTTAATCGTAGCGCGTCTTGGCTCCGCTTGCAAGCGAGGAAACGACTCGTCCCGGCAGTTACTTGATTTCGACTGTGGCCACGCCTTCGAACTTCTTCTTGATGGTCTCAGCTTCTTCCTTGGTCGCATTCTCTTTCAACGCCTTGGGGGCGCCGTCGACCAAGTCCTTGGCTTCCTTCAAGCCGAGCGCGGTCACTTCGCGCACAGCCTTGATGGTGTTGATCTTGTTTGCGCCGGCATCCTTGAGGATGACCTGGAACTCGGTCTTTTCCTCAGCTACCGGAGCCGCCGCACCCGCGCCACCCGCCACTACGACCGGGGCCGCCGCGGCCGCCGAAACGCCAAGCCGCTCTTCCAACTGCTTTACCAGGGCCGCCGCTTCGAGCAGGCTCAGGCTTACAATCTGTTCTTCCAACTGCGCTAGATCCGCCATGTTTTTCTCCAATCAGAACCGTTTGAATTGATTTTCCGCGACTGCCAAACCAAGCCGGAAGTTTCCGATGCGCCCAGACCCGCGCCCCTCCCGCTCATTTCACAGCCATAACCCTTGAAACACCCGCATCGTGCGCGGGATAGACCGAAGCTGGCAGTTAGGCCGCTCCGGCAAACTTTTCCTTCTCGACGCCCTGGCCCAGGACCACGGCCAGATCGCGGCCGGTGGCATTGAGCACGGTCGCCAGCCGCTGGGCCGGCGAATTGATGAGGAACAGGAGCTTGGCAAAGAGCTCTTCTTTACCCGGCATGGTCGCCAGCGCCTTGATCTCTTCGACGCTCAGCAACTTGCCGTCCACGATGCCCAGCTTGAACTGGAACTCCGCGTTGTCGCCTGCCCACTTTGAAAATGCCTTGGCCAGAGCCACCGGATCGCCCGAAGTGAAGGCCGCGGAGCTTACGCCCTTGAGGCCCTTGAGGGCAGTCGCCACCTGGGTGCCCTCGCCGGAGATTGCCGCCAGCTTGTTTTTCAGCACGCGATATTTGCCGCCTGCTTCGCGGACCACCTTGCGCAGTTCAAAGTCCTGCGCAACGGTCAGCTTGGCAAACGTGCCGATAATCGCTGTTGTCGAGGTCTCCAGTTCGCTTGCAAGCAACTGGACCTTCGCTACCTTTTTTACCCTTGAAATCGCCATTGTCCTGCTCCCCTCAGCGGGCCGCGCCTGGAGGGTTCACCCTCCACGGACGCTCTATATTTCAGCTACTGATCCCTGAACCCTTGGACTCGGATACCCAGCGCAGCACTGCGGCAGCGATGGAGGGATGCCGGATCATCGACTTACCGGTCCCTGTTCCCCAAATCCGAACTTAATGCTTGGCTGCGGCGTCGGCAACGGCCGAATCCAGCGGTACGCCGGGGCCCATCGTGGAGCTCAAGGTGACGCTCTTGATGTATTTGCCCTTGGCTGCCGAAGGCTTAGCGCGCACGATCGAGGAAATCACGGTCGCGGCGTTCTCCACCAGTTTCTCGGGCGAAAAGCTCAGCTTGCCCACGGGAACGTGCACCAGGCTGGTCTTGTCGGCGCGAAACTCCACCTTGCCGGCCTTGATCTCTTTCACGGCCGAAGCCACGTCCAAGGTCACGGTACCGGTTTTGGGATTCGGCATCAAGCCCTTGGGGCCGAGCACCTTACCCAACCGGCCAACCACCTTCATCATGTCCGGTGTGGCGATGAGAGCGTCGAAAGCGGTCCAATTTTCCTTCTGGATCTTCTCGACCATCTCTTCGCCGCCCACGAAATCGGCGCCAGCTTCCTGGGCTTCTTTCTGGCGGTCGCCAGTAGCGATCACGGCAACGGTCTTGCTTTTGCCCAAGCCGTGGGGCAGAACGACCGTTCCGCGGACCATCTGGTCGGCGTGACGGGTATCGACACCCAGACGCATGGTGAGATCGACGGTTTCGTCAAACTTGGCGTACTTTACTTTTTGCAGGAGGCCGACTGCCTCTGCCAATGGATACGCCGGCTGCGTAACAGCGGCGCGCGCGTTCTCAATATTCTTGCTGGCTTTTTTTGCCATTTTCCCCTCGTCTCCCACCGCTCTTGCCTGCTCCGCTTTGCGGAGAACCCGGAGCGTTGGCTGCACCTGGAACGCATTTCGCGCCAAAACCGCAACCCAAACTCGAACGGGCCCAAGAACCGTAGTGCTTATGACGGCCGGAAGACAACTCCGGACACATTTATGAATCATAATGGAAAGGCAGCCCGAATGCAAGTATCCGGCTTCGGCATGGGAGGAGTACATTCGACCGCCACTTTGCTTCAAAAGTGGTGTCCATACATCTAACGAGTGTCGAGTGAGGCGCATTGCTACGACAGCAAGGGGTCGGCGGCGTTGATATCTCGAAAGGAGCAATGCGTATGACCAGAATGGGTAGGGCGATTTGCCTGGCTGCCGGTGCACTGCTGATGGCAGCGCCGGCGTTTTCGCAGAATGAAAACCAGGGGCAGGGCCAGGCCGTGGTAACGATTCTTCCCGGCCACGGCAACGAAGTGCCGGCGGCGATTAGTTCGCACGACCTGAACCTCAAGGTGAATGGAAAGAACTCCAGCATTACGGGGTGGGTGCCGCTGCAAGGGGCCGACGACCGGCTGGAGCTGGTTGTGTTGCTGGACAATTCGTCGCGTACGAGCCTGGGGCGCGAGTTGGACGATATTTCGCAATTCGTGCAGGGTTTGCCGGCAAACACCAAGGTGGCCATTGCCTATATGCAGAATGGGCAATCGGTTTTCTCCGGGCCGCTGACCACAGACCATAAGCAGGCCTTGGGCGGACTCCACTTGCCGATGGGTGGGCCGGGGGTAAGCGCCAGCCCGTACTTCTGCCTGTCGGACCTGGCCAAGCGCTGGCCTTCGCGGGACGCTGGAGCGCGGCGCGAAGTGCTGATGGTGACCGACGGCGTGGACTACTATAACCTGCGCTACGATCCGGACGACCCGTATGTGCAGGCGGCGATTGCGGACGCGGTGCGCGCGCGGATCGTCATCTACTCCATCTATTGGCGCAATCAGGGCCGCTTCGACCGCACGATGTATGCCAACGATTCGGGCCAGAACCTGATGCTCGAAGTGACGCAGGCGACGGGCGGGCATAGCTACTGGGAGGGCTTCGGCAACCCGGTTTCGTTTCAGCCGTTTCTTGAGGATCTGACGCGGCGGTTGCAGAACCAGTACGAGATCAGCTTTGCAGCGCCGATCGACCGGAACAAGCCGGGGGTGCAGCAGATGAAGCTGAAGGTCACCGGCGTCTCCACAAAGATCGACGCACCGCAGCAGGTGTTTGTCGGACATCCGATCCCGGTCGCGGAATAATCGCAGCAAATCCGTACGTGGTACCGAAGCGCGCCTGGATTCCCTGGGCGCGCTTCTATTTTTGCAGCCGCTTTATTTTTTGCAGCCGTTTATAGATATCCGCTCTGCCCCCATTCTGAAACCAAAAGCCCCACATCGTACGTCCCTTCAATCATCGGCCCCTTCCTGTATCCCGGTTCATCGTCCCGGTTGAAACACCCGGCGTGAGCCGTGTAGTTTGTTGATTATCGGTTTCCGGTGAAAATCGCATTCCGCTTCCTCCCTACCGCGTTGCCGCGGCCCACTTGTGCACCTGCAAATCATCAAAGACTCTTCACGAGATGAGGTATATGCAACTTTCCAGACTGGCCTTGATGCTCTCTTCCCTCGCTTTGTGTTGTGGAACCCTGGCCCAGACCGCCCCCACGCCGTCTGCTGCCGCCCAGCCGCTGAACTCGAACTTTGCCCGCGACCCTAACCAGGGGATCGACCAGGCGTATACCGACCACATCCGCAAATACACCACGGGGCCTTCGTTCATTTCGCCGCTGGTGGATTACCTGCCGGCCTCAAAGACGGTGCCCACGCCGGCCAAGGTGCTTGGCGATGTATCGGGCGCGCCCGACATGCTGCCGTACGCTGAAGACGTGTACAAATATTTCCGGCTGCTGGAGTCGAGCAGTCCGCGCGTCAAGGTGTTCACGATTGGCCACAGCGAAGAAGGCCGCGAGATGATCGCCGCCGCCATTGCCGATCCGGAACTGCTGGCGAAGGCGAAAGACAACGGAGCGCGGCTGGCGAAGCTGGCCGATCCGCGCATGATCGGCTTCGACGATGGCAAGGCCCGCGAGTTGATCGACCAGTCGTACCCGGTCTACTACATCACCGGCACGATTCACTCGCCGGAGACGGGCGCGCCCACGGCGTTGATGGAGCTTGCCTACCGGCTGGCCGTCGACGACTCACCCTATATCAAATTCATCCGCTCGCACATGATCGTACTGATCACGCCGGTGGTGGAAGTGGATGGCCGCGACCGCATGGTGGATATCTATAAGTGGCACAAGGCGCATCCAGGTCAGGATTGGCCGCGGCTTGTCTATTGGGGCCATTATGTGGCGCACGACAACAATCGCGACGCGATGGGCATGACGCTGGACCTGACACGCAACGTGCTCGACACCTATCTCGACTGGCACGCGCAGGTGCTGCATGAC
>JAATGG010000054.1 GCA_015654835.1 Terriglobales bacterium | reverse complement strand
TGAGTTGCACCGGGACCGCAGTCGCCGGCCAGGGTGTGTTCTTGATTTCGGCCCTGACAGGTTCGAGCAGATGGATGCCGTCATGATTCGGTGCCGGGCTGGCTACCATGAACTCCGGCAAGTCGAGCAGAGAGCCGCTTTCCTGCTGGATTGTCGGAGGTGGCTGAGGCACAAGCTGTCCACGTTCCTTTTCAAGGTTTCTCCAGATCGAGTCTGCGGATTCCCCAACACCGGCCTTTTCGACCAACTCGCGCGCCATCGCGCTCATCAGGTCTTCGTCGGCATCAAGCGCCATCAGCCCCTCGCCCGAGAACTTGCCCTCCATCATCAGCGCAACGAGCATCTTCTTGCCCATCAGCCGAAGGCAGGTCTCCTGCATTGTCCCGGCGTAGGTGACAAACTTCACCCGTACCGGATAACGCTGGCCGATTCGCCACGAGCGTCGGCTGGCCTGCCGCAGTGTGTGCAGTGAGTAGCCGGTCTCGTAGAAGTAGAGGGTCGGAAATGCCAATAGATCAAGTCCCGTCTCCACCAGTTTGGGATGGCAGACGACAACCTCGACACCGGCCTGCAACTGCCGCTCGTACCAGTCCTCGCGTTTCTCCGTTGGAACCGAAGAGCGCAGCACGGCAAACCGGAATCCAGCTTGGCGCAGAATCGTCTCCAGCCGGAGCGTTACGTCTTTCTCTCCGGTGTAGGTGGCATAGACCTGGCAACGCCGTCCCTGACGCAATTCCTCACTTACGTCGGAAATGAGCGCGCGTTCTTTGGCAAAGAGTCGGTCCTCGGAGAGATTTACAGGCGTGGCAGCGAGAAACCGCACATATTCGCGAGTCTGCGGATCAAAGGCCCGCGCCCAGATCGCATCGAACCCATAGGGATGATCCGGGTAGAGCAGCAACGTGTTGAGCAGTATGCTCATCAGGCTCTTGTTGCCACGGTGCTGGCGCATCGCTGCGCGGATTTCGTCTTCGAGATCCCTGTAGGCATCGGCAAGGTCCGAGTCCATCTCGACCGAGACGACGCTCTCGTCGTAGCGCGGCAGGTTGTCCGCGATGTCTTCGAGCGAGAGAAAGGCCGTCGTATTCATCAGGAACTTGCCGAAGAGAAGTGGCGATGCTCCCGGCTTCCGTACCACCTGAATGGTCTTCTTCGTGGACCGCGAGCAGGCGTTGTCCTCCTTGCGTACCTTCTCGATGGTTTCAAGTACGCCGTACTGCTCCTGGAAGTCGCGCCGCCCCTGGCCGCCGTAGGCGAAGCCTTCACCGGCCATCGCGTGCGGTTCCATGCGATAGAAGATGTTGAAGAGATCGTCGGCGTAGCCGCCCATCAGCGTGCCCGTCAGCGCGATCAACTTGCGGGCTGCGCGTTCCAGCACGCCCAAGCCGTTGCCCTGCGCGGTGTCACCAGCCAACTGGTGCAACTCGTCGGCGATGGCGAAATCGAACCACCGCCGCATATAGCGACCCGCGAATTCGATTGGAGCCATACGCTGAATTCGGCTGCGGTCGGCCTGCCACAAAGCCGAGTACCGCGTCGTTCCGTCCTGTGGCCGAGTCAGCGTTTCCGAGAGTTTCACCTTGTCTCCGAAATCGAGATAGGTCAGCTTCTGCCGCTCGGAATCGAGAACGGCAGCACCAGTGTCGGGATTGACGACGCCGCCCAGGTTTGGTCCAGACTTCGCCTTGAGAAAGACGTGCTCCCAGAAGTAACCGAGCTTGCCCTTGTCTTTGCCCGTGATGAAGAAGGCTGGCGCTGGACACTTTTTGCGCCACTCCCGGCGGCTCATCCTCCGCAGATCGGAGAGTGACAGCCGCATCCCGTCATAGACGATCCGCCCCTTGCGCAGCTTGACCTCGCAGACGCCGTGCGCTTTTCTCGGATCGCCACCGTTGCGCAGATCCTCGATCAGAAAGGCGCGGGCGCGCGGAATGGTTACCAGCACTTCCCGCGCCCACTTGTGCGTAATGTGCGAGGGGCACATCACCAGCGTTGTCGAGGGCCCCCCATCGGCGAGAACGTGAATTGCGCCGAGCGCCATGTACGTCTTGCCCGCGCCGCACTCGGCCACAATCCGCGACGCTTTTGCTTGGCGCAAATACTTCGCTGTTCCGGTGATTGCCAGCGCCTGCGCCGGAAGCGCCTTGCGCAGCAACGTAGCAATACGCGGCGCAACGGCGTCGGTTGTGTTCTGCAACGGGGGGAACGTACTGAGGATGCGCGATCCCAATTCGTTGGCGTTTGCGCGCAAGTACGAGGCTATATCAACCAGGTTCTCTTGGCTCATGCATGGAACCTCACGGCGGAACTGTGGAGTTGGAGTGCGACTTGAAAGCAATAGGCAGTAGAGTTACTGTCCGTCTTCATCCCGAATCCGGCACAGCGTCTCGAACAGCGAATGCTTCGGCCACTTGACTGGCCCATTCTCTTCGGGGAAAGCAATCGCTCCTGACTTCAGCGCCGCCGAGATCCAGACAAGCATTTCGTCAGCAGTAGCCGTAACCAACACTGGTTCAAAACCGATGCTGTCGAGCGGCAAGAAACGGCCTTCGTCTTCAAGGATTCCGCAAATGTGCTCCGCCCAAGCGGGCACGGCGGGAAGGCCAAGAAAGGTTGACAGCCACGCCCAGGCTTCGTCGGGAGCCTTGCGAGAAAGAATCGTTCTGCCCGCGCTGCCATTCGCGTGCAGTTGTTCGGAGATGGCGATCAGATGTCGCACCGGATGCTTGCGGCCCGGCAGGACCACCGAACTGCGATAGCACGAGGCGTGCTCGCCGACCGTGATCTCCTTGATGGCGCCATCGGGAAAGGTCAGCGTAAAACACGCCTTTTCGTGTACTGCCGCCGTGATCGCGCCAATGTCGGAATCATTTCCGAAGACGCCGACGAGATGCGCCTGCTCGTCCTCTCCTATATAGGAGGAAACCCTGACGCGAATCCTGGTGGAAGTCTTCTCCGTAATGCGGTGGTACTCAAGCAGCCCGAGCCGCAGGTGCGCATTCTGCATCCTTCTCTTCCTCCTGCCGGATCGGCGTTTCGGTCAACTTCAGCGTTCTTCCGTCGGCGTAAACCAGCCGTAGTTCGTTGGCCCACCGCTCGCGGCGATGGACAATCTCGTTTTCCTCGTCCTGCTCGACGAATGTGGTGACGTGCTTGACCGACCGCCAGCGCGCAATGTGCCGGTCGTCGCCCTGGCCGAAGACGCCATTCAACAGCCCCGCCGTGCAGAGCAGTCCAACATGGCCTCCATGCAGGGGCGTGATTGGCCGCCCGGTGGCCACGTCATCATGTGGAGCGAGAAACGGCATCACCTGCTTCCACGCGCCGGAGTGA
>JAATGG010000240.1 GCA_015654835.1 Terriglobales bacterium | reverse complement strand
ATCGGGGCTTTAGCCCCTGAGGGACCGCTTTCCTCTCCCTTGAGGTTTGTCAGCAGTCTGAGCGGGGCGTTCACGAGTTGAGCGCCTCTGCACTTTGAAACATAGCCGTTTTTGAAAGAACGTAGCCCCAGCCACTTCGGGAAAGGCTCGCCGGCTCACCCCCGCCGCCGGGCCACTTCGTCATACACATCGGAATACTCTTTGGCCGGCCGCTCCCAGCTATAGTTCTGCGCCATGCCATTGAGCATCAGCTTCTTCCAGCTTTCCTTGTCCTTGAAAACCGTCAGGGCGCGGTCGACAGCCGCCAGCAGGTCTGACGCACTGTAGCCATAAAACTTGAAGCCGGTTCCCGTCCCCTGCTCCTCGTTCCACTCTTCGATCGTGTCGTCCAACCCGCCCGTCGCGCGTACCACCGGAACCGTTCCGTACTTCAATGAATAAATCTGATTCAGTCCGCAAGGCTCATACCGCGACGGCATCAGGAACATATCCGCCCCCGCCTCGATCTTGTGGGCCAGCGCCTCGTCATAGCGAAACTGCGCCCCCACCCGCCCCGGATTGCGAAACATCCAATCCTTGAAAAAGTTTTCGTAATACGGCTCGCCCGAGCCCAGCACCACGACCGCCACGTCCCGCGACATCAACTGATCGGCAATCTGCGCCAGCATGTCGAAGCCCTTCTGGGTCGCAAAGCGGGACACGATCCCCAGAATCGGCGTCGTATCCGCCACATGGTCGAATCCAAACGCATGAAGCAGATCGTCCCGGCACTCGACCTTCCCGGCCAGGTTCGCGGGCGAGTAGTGGGCCGACAGCTTCCCGTCCGTCGCCGGGTCCCACAACGAATAGTCCACGCCGTTCAGAATGCCGCGCAGGTCCGCCTTCCGCTTCCGCAACACACCGTCAAGCTGATTGCCAAACTCCGGCGTCTGAATCTCCTCTGCATACTTGCGGCTGACCGTCGTCAAAATATCGGAGTAGACCAGCCCGCCCTTGAGAAAATTGAAGGTGTCGAAATGCTCCACGCGGTCCATCGTGAAAATATCCCACGGAAACAGCAGCCGCTCCGTGGTAACCGGTGGAAACCATCCCTGGTAGCCGGCATTGTGAATCGTCAGCACCACCCCCGCGCCGCTCAACATCGGATCGAAATAGTAGACCGTCCGCAGATACACCGGAATCAAAGCTGCCTGCCAGTCGTGCACGTGGAAAATCTGTGGCACGCCCAGTTGCTTGCTCGCCTCCAGCACCGCCCGGCAAAACAGCCCGAAGCGCTCTGCATTGTCGGAATATTCCCCGGTCTTGGTCCCATAAAGTTCCTGCCGGTCGAACAGTTCGGGACAATCCACAAAGTAGTAGCGCACCCCGTTGCGCAGGCCGCCATCCACGATGCCCACAAAGCGGTTATAACTCTCGAAAGGAATCGTGATCGAGCGGACGGCATACTTCCATTCGCCGCTCAGATGTGGTCGCACCGATGCATACAGCGGCAGGTACACCGTCACTTCGTGCCCTAGCTTCACCAGTTCCGGGGGCAGCGCGCCCACCACATCGGCCAGTCCGCCAGTCTTGGCAAACGGAACGCATTCCGAGGCAGCAAAAACGATATGCATGAAGAAGGTCTCCCGGCAGACAGGGAAGATTGCCTGCCTCAACTTTGAAAAGCACGACCAAACGCCAAGTCTACTACGCTATGGTTTCAGAGCCGGTTAGTGGGCATGAAGACTCACGAATTCAGCATCCCGCCCCCTGCGCGCCACATCTCACATCTATGCAGTCTTCCGTGCTTCTCGATAACTTTTCTTCTCAATCCGATTCGACGCCATCGCTCCCCGATCTCGCTCCGCTCGACAATCCCATCTGGAACTCTCTGCAGACGGAACATCGCGCCGTGGCTCTCGGCGGAGAGTTGGCTCTTCGCTTCCCCCCCGCATTTGGTCCTTTGACCGGCATGGCTGTCCCCTCGGTGGAAAGTTACGACGCAGCACGCGCCCTGGCCGGCCCCGGCGGCATAGTCGCCCTGTTTTTTTCGGACCCTCCCACGCCTCCATCGAACTGGGAATTCGTGCTCAACGGCTTCCTCAACCAGATGATTTACACCGCGCCACAAGCTCCGGAGCCGATCCGGCTGACGGCCGATGCGACCCTGCGCCGCCTCACCCACGAAGACGTTCCAGCCATGCTGGCTCTCGCAAAGCTGGCCGAGCCCGGCCCCTTTGCCGAACGCACCATCGAGTTGGGCGCCTTCTTCGGCATCTTTCACGCCGGACGCCTCATGGCCATGGCCGGGCAGCGCCTTCATCTCGACCATTTCATCGAGGTCAGCGCGGTTTGCACTCACCCCGACGCCCGTGGCCGGGGTTACGCCCGCGCTGTCATGACTCCGGCCATCGCCGACATTCTCAAGCGCGGCAAAATACCCTTCCTGCACACATTGCCGGATAATCGACCCGCCATTCATGTCTATGAAACGCTCGGCTTCACTCTGCGCCGCCCTCTGCATCTGGCCGTGCTTCGCAACAACGGCTGAGCCCCTTGCAGCTTCTTTACGGCCCACTCGGCTACCATCAAAGAAGCTCATGCCCGTCAAACCCAAGCTCGGCCAAAATTTCCTTAAAGACACAGCGGCGATTCAGCGAATCGCCGCTGCCCTCGGCGACCTTTCCGGCCGCACCGTCGTTGAAATCGGCCCCGGCCAGGGCGCCATCACAGCTCCCCTGGCGGCCAACGCCGGCCATGTCCTGGCCGTCGAGCTCGACCCGGCCATGGCCGCACACCTGCGCGCCGAGTACCCCGCAGACCGCGTCACTGTCGTCGAGCAGGATGTATTGACCTTCGACTTCGCCGCAGCCGCAGCCGCGGCGGGCAAGCCGCTCCTGGTCGCCGGCAACCTGCCCTACTACATCACTTCGCCCATCCTGTTCAAACTGGCTGCCAGCCATGCCGCCATCGAACGCGCCGTGCTCATGGTGCAGCGCGAAGTGGCCGACCGCGTCACCGCCGAGCCCGGCTCCCGCGACTACGGACTGCTCTCTGTCACCATCCAGATGTATGGCCCGGCCCAGCGGCTGTTTACCCTGCCGCCCGGAGCCTTCTCGCCGCCCCCCGATGTGCATTCCACCGTCTTCCGCTGGCGTTTTGCTCCCCGCTTCACCGAGTTGGGTGTCGAAGAGGCGGCCTTCACCCGTTTTCTGCGCCAGGCCTTCGCCCAAAAGCGCAAGACCCTCGCCAACAACCTCCGCGCCGCCGGCATTCCCTCGCCGGCGGCCGCAGCCGCCTTGGCCCAGGCACAGGTTCCCGATCAAGCCCGTGCCGAAGCGCTCCCCATCGAGTCCCTGGCGGCCCTTTGGCGAAGCTTGCAAACCATCCTGCTCGACGAACCTGCGAAATAAATCGTCCGGCATAAAAAAGGGGCCACTTCGCTGATCGAAGTGGCCCCTTCTGTCTCTGCCTTCTCTAGCGGCGCGGCCCGCTCCCTCCACCCCGCGAAGCACCGCCGCCAGCCGCGGGAGGCGGCGCCGGGTGAAACGCCGGCGGAGGAGCAGTGGGACGGTAAGCCGGCTGCACCGTCATCCGGGGAACGTTCCCGTACCCTGGCCGCGGCTGGCTCGGAGCCGCCATGCCAGGATGCCCCGCAAAGCCGTTCGAAGGCATTCCCGGCCGCGCTCCAGTATTGCCCGCCCCAAAATTGCCCACTCTGGAATTGCTGGAACCGAAACCCAGTCCGCCCGCGCCCGAATTTCGCAGGTCCTGATTTCGTAAGTCCGGATTTCCCATCTCTGGATTTCTCAGGCTCTGACTGGAAATGTAGCCCGGCCTGCCGCCATCTCTCATCTGCTGCACCGGAGCGCTCGGTCCGCGTCCGCCTGCAAACACCGGCGCCGGATGATCGTTTCCCGGCCTGCCCGACACCGGGTGGACCGGCTCCACCGTATGACCGCCAATCGTGACAGGCGCGTTCCGGTCGCGGGTAAACATGCCGCTGCCTGCGTTAACCGGCCGGTTGACGGCAATCATCGGCAGCGGGCCGCGCCGTCCGCCGCCCTGCCCGGGAGTTCCCACCGGGGGACGAGGCCGCGGACGCACCGGAGGCCGGTACCCCACCGGTCGCGAACCGATATGCAGCCCGCCATAGTAGCCGCCGCCCCAACCTCCGCCGCAGCCGCCCGCGCCTGGAGCCCAGCCCCAGCCAAACCCGTCATAGAAGTTCCATATTCCGCACCGGTAGGGCAGATACCCCCACGAGGCTCCCGACACCCATGCATAGTTGGAGCCGGGAGTCGGCATCCAATAGCCGTTGCCGTATGGGTCCCAACCCGGACTCGCCGCGTCGTAAGGGGACCACACATAGCCCTGCCCCGGTACGTTATACCAATCTCCATTCATGTCCAAGTCGCCCCACGCAGGATTGTTGCCGTCCGCAAACGAGTTCGTCGCCCCGGTCTTCGCTGCGGCCTCCGACGTAAGTTCCTGGTCGCGATCTGAATTCCATGCGTCCCACGAATCCGGCTCAATCGATTCGGAGAGGTCATAACGGCTCGGGTCGTCCCCATTCAACGCCACGCTCTCCCCGCCCTGCAAATCGACAGCCAGGCTCTGGCCGCGCTGCAAATGCGCGTTCCCCGAAAAGACAGCCAGGGACCCCGGCGCATTGTCCAGATTGATTCGCAATACGGTGGACCCGTTGGTCGTCACGACGCTGTCGCCAAAGCGCACTCGCAGGTGGCCGTTCTGCCCGCCCTGGAATTCAAAATAGCCCAAGCCGCCATTCAAGGCGATTTCGGTATCGCTCGCTGCTCCGCCTTCCCCGCGCAAAACACTCAGGGCCAGCGAACTGTCCGGCGACAGCCTCGCTACGCTGCCATCTTCAAACTGAATCTCTGCCCGGCCATCGTCCGCGGTCGCAATCTCGGTGCCTTCATACAGCGGAGTGTTGGCCACGGCCTGGTCCGCAAGCACCTGGTTGCCCTGCAGCACCTGGACCTTTCCTTCGACATCGCTCAGCCGCACCGCTCGCGCACTTTGCGTGGGATCGCCACTCTGTCCCTCGTCCTCGGCCCACAGCGACATTCCCAGCAAGCATCCGGCGACCGCCAACAGCCCGACCATTCCAATCCGGCGCACTATATTTCCATCGTCCTTCATGGAACCCCGCCTCTCTACTTCCCTGCCCCGAGGCGACCCGTTTTTTAACCGCTCGCTCAACAGATCGACACCCAATAAGACACACCTCACCCGTCAAAAGTCGCGTGAAATGCCCTCGACTGCCCGATTTATTCGTCTAACAACTATTCGTCTGCGCTCGCAAGCAGCAGCTTCGCCCGCTTGCGCACCCGGTCCATCACCGCGGGGTCGTCCGCAATGCGCTCAAGAATCTCTCGGATGGCGCCAATCTGCTGCGCGTGCCTCTCCCCCGCCGCCTCGGCAAGATACTCCATCTCCCGGTCCAGCCCCAGACGGTCGTGCTGCAGCAGCATCTCCAGCCGCGCCCCTTCCACAATCGTTCCCGCCACCGCGATCAGGCTATCGCCCAGCGCCTGAACCTCTTTGTCCTTGGAATAGTTGTACGCGCAGCTTCCCTGCCCCTCGGGACCGGTATACGTCAGCTTCTTGACGCCCTGAAAGGCAACCTTCAAGTGGCTCTCGCAACCTCCGCTGAACAGCTTCTGATGCCGCGCCGTCTGAAAGACGCGCTCAACAAAGGCAGCGCTCAACCGCACATCGCGATCTATGTTGGCGGTTTCCGTCACCAGCGAACCATCGCCGCGCGCCGCGCCGCGCGCGGAGTGAAAATGCCCGCGCCCGTCCGCATCCATCGTAAGCGTCCAATGCGCCGGAATCGCTTCGGGATTGGAGAAATCGATTTCGAATACCGGCCCTGCCGCAGAATTGGCAGCAATCGTTTCCGTCCCGATTCGCATCGCCTCGCTGTGCCCATGCAGCGCAAGCATCGTTGCCACCACCGACAGCAACACCGCTCTCATCGAATCATTCCCTGCAACAGGAGTGTCTGCGCCGTGTGGATATGGCAAATGGCAATTGCCAGTGCGTCCGCTGCGTCCGCTGGTTTCGGCACCTCGCTCAGTTCCAGCAGCCGCGCCACCATAAACTGCACTTGCTCCTTCTTGGCCAGGCCGTACCCCACCACGCTGGACTTGATCTTGAGCGGAGCATACTCGGCAACCGGCAGATTCTGGCACGCCGCCGCCAGCAGCGCGACTCCGCGCACTTGGCCCAGCTTCAGCGCCGACTTGGCATTCACCGAGTAGAAAACCTCCTCGATGGCGACCACTTCAGGCTGCCAGCGTTCCAGTTCCGCACTTAGCTCCCGAAATACCTGCTCCAGGCGCACCGGCAGAGTCTTGGTCTTCGCCAGACGGATCGCCCCCATCGCTTTGCAGACCAGCTTTGGCTGCCGCCCGGCGTCGTCCGACTCCACCACGCCATAGCCCGTGATCTCGGTCCCGCAATCAATCCCAAAGACTCGCATTCGGTGCAAGTGTACCCCAGCAGCCTTTGCCTGTGTGTGGGAACCAACACATAGCAAAAGGCACCGGCATTTATCGGTCTAATAGCCGCAGTAGGCGCTTGGTTTTATGCAGTGCGCAGAGAGGCCCCACATAAGTCGCGACGATAGCGGGCGGACATACAGAGAATGACCCACCGGCAAGCCGGCTGCGTCATAAACGATCTAAGTCATGAATAGCCGACGGCCTCTGCGAAGCCGCAAAAGATAAAGCTGCCCTCTAGAAAATCGCGTCAATCGATGGCAGGGGGCAATGTGGAAAAACAGGACCATAGCCTCCGCAAGCCGAGCTTGCAGAAACCCATGCATGAGAAATCCTCACGCCTCGCCTTCACATTGCCTGAATAGACGGATAGAAAGGTCGGAAGAGTCGAAAAAATCGACGCTGCAAGCGAAGAAACACGTACACCCTGCAACGCATCCAGTCGAGTGATGCGCCGCTAAGCATACAACGTACCTTTCAAGGAATTGAAAGAAAGAACGCCGCCGGTCCATCGACGTGGTCACTTATAAAGCCAAAGTCGATGGAGTCCGTGCGGTCCAGACACTGCTCTCTAGAAAAAACATTGCGACTCAGGCACTACGAAGCACTACTGTGCAATCGCTGCGCGCTCAGCCTGCTTCTTCTGGCGGCGAACCTTCGCCCAGCGCTTCCGCTGTGCAGTGGCAATTGCTTCCCGCGCATCCGAGCTAAGTACACGCTTGGGCTGCTTCGCGGCGGAAATCTGCTTTACGACTTTGGGTGCGGTTCCATCGGACACTGTGCTGGACGCAGCCAGTGCGCGGACGCGAGTAAGTAGGGCAATCGCTGCATCGAGTTCCTTAACCAGATTCCCTTTTGGCTTGCGCCCAATCTGTACCTTAGCCATGATTCTCTTATCTCCTCAATTGTATTAGGCATACTAATACTTTATTAGCATACCAGTGTTGACAAAGACATATCGCGCCAGAACGCAAGGCTTCTGTCTCTAAGAGAAGAAATCGTCAATAAATTTTGCCTAAGCCCCCGTTTTGAATCAATTCGGGACGATCTTACGACTACAGCATTTTCGATTCCGCTCTTAATGGAATGCGGGATGCCAAGTGGCAATTTCCCAAGGAATTACCACTTGCACGACGCCGAAGATATTAATAAGTGAATCGAAAACGCTCTACCCCCACTCACTCGACCTGTCGGAACTGCGATAGAAGATTGCATCGCGCAAATCTCATCGTGACCAAACCGGGAATCATAGTTCACTCAAAAATAAAAACGTGTTGGCCGCGTCTCTCCGCGGCCAACACGCTCATGCAACTCAATCTACGTCAATCCAATTAAATTGAAACGTTCAGGACACGATTCAGACGCTGCACGAAAGTCGCCGGATCTTGCAGCGGCACACCTTCCATCAGCAGTGCCTGATCCAACAGCAACCACGCCGCATCCGTCGCCATTGCATCGTCTGGACGTGCCAACAATTTCTTGACGATCTCGTGATCCGGATTGATTTCCAGCGTCGGCTTCGGCGCAGGAATATCTTTCTGCCCCATCGCCCGCATCATTTGCTGCATCTTCATTGAAGGTTCTTCTTCATCCGAAACAATGCACGAGGGGCTGTCCGCAAGCCGTACCGACGCGCGCACATCCTTCACCTGATCGCCCAGCGTCGCCTTCAGCTTATCGAGCAGAGGCTTCAACGCCTCGGCCTTGTCCGGCTCGGCCTCATCCTTCAAGTCCTCGCTCGTCGAAGCCTTGCTCACGGCCTTCAGGTCGATCTCTCCGTACTTATCGATGCCTGAAAAGACAATTTCATCGATATCGTCATCGAGAATAAGAACCTCAAGGTCCTTCTTCTTGTAAATCTCCAAAAGAGGCGAGGTGCGCAACAACGATTCCGCGCCGCCCGTGATGTAGTAAATACTCTTCTGGCCTTCCTTCATTCGCGATTTCACGTCCGCCAGACTGGTGATTCCTTCCACCTTCGTCGACTTGAAGCGAACCAGGTCCAGCAGCGTCTCGCGATTGGCAAAGTCCCCGTACAGACCCTCTTTCAGCGGCCGATTATATTCGGTGATGAATTTCAGATACTGTTCCGGCTGCTTTTCTGCAATGTTCTTCAGCTCCGACAGAATCTTTTTCACGCTCGCCGTGCGAATGCTCGTGAGAATGCGATTCTGCTGCAGAATTTCCCGGCTGACATTCAACGGCAAATCTTCGCTGTCGATGATCCCGCGAATAAAGCGTAGATACTGCGGCAAAAGCTCCTTCGAGTCGTCAAGAATAAAGACCCGCTTCACATAAAGCTTGACCCCAACCTTATATTCGGTCTGATACAGGTCCAGCGGCGCCTTCGCAGGCACAAAGAACAGGGTCGTGTACTCCAGGCTGCCTTCCGCCTTGGTGTGAAACCAGAAAAGAGGATCTTCCCAATCGCCCGAGACGGATTTATAAAGTTCCTTGTAATCCTCATCGGTAAGTTCACTTTTCGGACGGCGCCAAAGCGCGCTGGCCGCGTTCACCTGTTCGGTGGTCCGCGTCTTGATGGACTTCTTCTCGGCCTCGTTCCACTCGCTCTTGTCGTAGGTGAGAAAGATCGGGAAGGCGATATGGTTGGAATATTTCTTCACGATCTCCTGCAATCGCCAGCTATTCGCGTAGTCCTTGCCTTCCTCGTTGAAGTGAAGAAGAACGGTAGTGCCTGCTACCGTTCGCTCCGCCGGCTCCAGTTCAAAACCGCTCTTGCCGTCGCTCACCCAGCGCCACGCCTTCTCCTCGCCGGCCTTGCGTGAAACAACTTCCACCCGGTCTGAAACCATAAAGGCGCTATAGAACCCAACGCCAAACTGGCCAATCAGGTTGGAATCCTTCTTCGCGTCGCCGGAAAGCTGCGAAAGAAAGTTCTTCGTCCCCGAACGGGCAATCGTGCCCAGGTTAGCAACCAGGTCCTCTTCGTTCATGCCGATGCCCGTATCGGAAATCGTCAGCGTCTTGTGCTCCTCATCGAGTTCCAAATCGATGCGAGGGTCGAAAGGAAGAGACTTGTAGGCGTCGTCGGTTAACGTCAGGTGGCGGAGCTTATCCAGCGCGTCGGATGAGTTGGAAATAAGTTCGCGCAGGAATATCTCGGGATGCGAATACAAAGAGTGGATGATCAGTTGCAACAGTTGACTGACTTCGGTCTGAAATTCACGCTTGGACATAGTGTTTATCACCGCTATTAACTATAAAACGGCAGCTTCGATCCGGTCATCACTGCAAAACCTACTAAGTGCCTCCGCAGCGAAACCTCGCTCTCACTTCCATCGGCTCTTTATGGCCGCTAACCCGGTTCCCCCAACACACTCTCAAGCGAGCCTGGGCCCTTCTAAGTCAATGGCAGACTGTTGCCGTTCCCTTTTCCGCCTCCTCCACCGTTCTTCTTCTTTGGGACAACAGGCGCTTGCATACTTCGCGTGAACTCTCGTTTCGCCCGGTCCTCCAGATCACCCGGTCTTCCGGCTCGTCTAACTTCCACCGGAGTCCCGTACGCCTGTCGCCTCCGATGCGATTGTTACCGTGTGGAGAAAAATTCTTGACTTTACCCTGATATATGGTATTTCTTTAAGATATACATGATGCACACTCGCCCCCAATTAGCGCAGGTTTCTTGCAGCCTGTTGTGTGCTATCGTCCGATGTTGCCGTTGAGCGTCCTGCTGCAGGCGTGGCGAAGAGACGAATGTTGTAACCTTTCCCGTACAGATATCTGAGACTCGATTCATGGCTCTCGTTCCACATTGCCGCTGGCAGCGTGGGGCCTCGGTGTATCTGGAATGGAAGTTGGCTCTATCAGCGACCGGCATTCTCGCGATCGGCATTTTTTGATCCCGTGCATTGCCTGTCGGCCTTGTTTTCATTGGCTCTACCTTCTCTTCGAATTAGACCCCGCCCTTTTAAGAGTTCGCCCGCCACTCTGCGGGCAAGCCTTACCCGTGATCGATGACTTGTGCCTGAGTGCCAGCGTGCATCCCACTCGACCTGCAGATTCTCTGCCATAGGGCCCCGGCTCATTCGACCTGCGGAATTGTATTTTTTCCGCGCATTGTCAACACATCGGCTGCGACCGAAAGCGCAGGCAGATTGGCCGCCGCATCGGTTTTTTATTTTTTCTTGAATTCATCTTTTTACCCAGAGAGGCTTCATGCTGCGATTGCAACGTACCTCGTTTTACCCAATAGCCCTATTCCTCGTTCTGATCGGTATCTTCGCCCTCATTCCTCCCAGTTGGGCGCAAGGCTCCACCGCCGGCGGTCTCCGCGGCACCGTCACCGATACGACCGGAGCCGTCCTGCCCGGTTCGACCCTGACATTGGTGGATTCCGGCACGGGTGCCGTGCGCACCCAAATCTCCAACAATACCGGCCAGTATTCCTTCAGTGACGTCCCCCCCGGCAGCTATTCCCTGT
>JAATGG010000038.1 GCA_015654835.1 Terriglobales bacterium | reverse complement strand
CCTGATGGCCTACAACTTCGCCAAGCGACTCAAGACACTCAAAGGGCTCACTCCCTATCAGTTCATCTGTTCGGCTTGGCAGAAAGACCCCGATAGGCTTAATCTCAACCCCATCCATCACACGCTGGGACTAAACACCTAATCTGGGATCTTGGGCCTGTCAGTATTCTTTCCAACGCTGGCACGTTTTTCCTGCCGAGATTCGAGACCTGTTTTCTCCAGATATTCGATAGATTTCAGGTGCCCAGGTGGGCATTTGCCCGGGCAATTGCCGCAATAGCGGCACTTGCACACTCGCATCCTCATCGGCCAAAACACGTATCTCGAATCGATTCAGCAAGAAGCACGAAAACTGCATGAATGGCGACCTACGTGCCTTAGTGCAGGCGTGCTACGAATCACATTACCGACACGCGATGATCCTCCGGTATTCGTCCTGGAAGGCAGGTTGACGGGAGATTGGGCGAAGGAACTCATGCGGGTCACCCGCGATCTTTGCCCTCGAACGACCTCCGTTTTCGATCTCGAAGAGGTTTATCACGTCGATCCGCTCGGTGAAGAGACGCTGCTCTGGTTGAACAGGCTGGGGGCCAGGTTCATCACGAACACGGCCTATGGCAAATATCTCTGCCAGCGCCTGCACCTGCACCGCGCATCCGCTATCAAGTCGGCCCGCAAACGAAGACGCGGAAAGGCGCCCCCGGATACTCCTGTCCCCCCTCTCAAATAAAGGGAGAGATGTGCCTTGTTAGCTGTGGCTTTCCGTGCGTGGGAAAGTCGTTGTCCTCCGCGGAGGATTGTAGATTACGTGCCGCCGTTGTTTCGTCTCGGCTGTTCGCAAAGATTGAGGAAGGTTTTCTTGATGAATTCGCGCAATGACTTGATTACCCGGGGAGACAGAGTTCGATCTTCTATCGGGAATATCCATGCCACGGGGATAGACCACCGTGTGTGGTTCTCACGCAAGATGGCTGCAGCGTTGTTCTGCATGGCTGTGGCGACTCCTTCTGTCGTAACGCTCTCCGGCTGCAAAGGGAAGGCGCCGGTAGCGGCGCCTCCCGCCCTTTCTGTGCAAGTGGTAAAAGCGGTGCAGCAGGATGTGCCGGTCTATGGAGATTGGATCGCGACACTGGACGGTTATGTGAATGCGCAGATCCAACCTCAGGTGACTGGTTATCTTGTCAAGCAGCTTTACCGTGAAGGGTCATACGTCCGCAAAGATCAGGTTCTCTTTCAGATCGACCCTCAGACCTTCCAGGCCAATCTCGATCAGGCTAAAGCCCAGCTAGCGCAGGCGCAGGCACACCTCGCGCTTGCCGAGATCAACGTGAAGCGCGATACCCCTCTCGTGCAGCAGCGCGCGATTGCGCAAAGTCAGCTTGATTCTGAGACAGCGGATGAGCGGCAGTCGCAGGCCGCAGTGCAGGCGGGAGAAGCCGCTGTGGAGACGGCGCAGATCAACCTGAACTTTACGCATGTCCGCTCCCTCACCGACGGCATTGCAGGCATCGCCACCACGCAGGTGGGAAACCTCGTTGCGCCGGGCACGCCGCTGACAGCCGTTTCCAAGGTCGATCCCATCAAGGTCTATTTTGCTATCAGTGAACAGGAATACATGCGGTTTAGTCGCGGGTCGCAGAAAGGCTCCGGAGGTGGCGCGCAAACCAGCACCGCAACGCTTGAACTTCAGTTGGAACTCTCCGATGGGACCAAATATCCGCATAAGGGCAAAGTGATTTTTACGGATCGGCAAGTTGACACACAGACCGGCACGATCCGGTTAGTTGCTGCGTTCCCGAATCCAGGCAACATTCTTCGCCCGGGGCAATTCGGCCGCGTCCGTGCAGCCACGGCAATCAATCGTTCCGCCATTCTCGTCCCTCAACGCTGCGTTACCGAGTTACAGGGAACCTATCAAATCGCGGTGGTGGATGGAAGCAACAAGGTCTCCATCCGCAAGGTGAAAGTCGGCGAGCGCGTTGGCTCACTCTGGATCATTGAGTCGGGCCTCAATGCCGGCGAACAAGTGGTATCCGAAGGCAATGCAAAAGTCCAGGATGGAATGACCGTCACTCCAACAGTTGCGAAGATGCAGGCGGAAGGGAACGAATGATCTCGAAATTCTTCATCAACCATCCGACGATCGCAATCGTCATCTCCATCCTCATGGTCATTGTAGGGGCCGTCGCGATGGTCAGTTTGCCGGTCGCGCAGTATCCCGAGATCGTGCCGCCGGAAATCTACATCCAGGCCGTTTTCCCAGGCGCGGATGCAAAAACTCTGGAGCAATCTGTAGCGACGCCGATCGAGAGCCAGATGAGCGGCGTGGACAACATGAGCTACATGTACTCCAACAATGCAAACAATGGCCAGACTCTTCTGTTTGTCGACTTCGATGTGAAGACAGATCCGAACACGGATCAGATCCTTACTCAGCTTCGTGTTAACCAGGCCACACCACAATTGCCGGCTGCGGTCAATAACTACGGGGTTCTGGTGCAAAAGTCCGCCAGCTCCCCACTGATGGTCGTCTCTCTCAGTTCGCCGCACGGTACCTATGACCAAAACTTTCTTATCAACTACGGCAACATCAACCTGAAAGACGAATTGGCGCGTGTTCCCGGCGTGGGCCGCGTTCAGATGTTTGGCGGAGATTACGCCATGCGCGTCTGGGTGCAGCCGGATAAACTGGCCAAACTCGCGGTGACGGTTCCCCAGATCGTTCAGGCTATCCAGGACCAGAACACGGTCAATCCTTCGGGGCAGATCGGCGGAGATCCGGTGCCGAAGGGCCAGGAATATACCTACACGGTTCTCTCGCAGGGTCGGCTAGAATCTCCGGAGCAATTTGGCGATATTGTGATCCGCGCGAACCCGGACGGGTCCATCCTTCATCTCAAGGACGTTGCGCGCATCGACTTGGGTTCCCAGACCTATAACCTCATCAGCCGATTCGATGGAGCCCCCGCCGGGTCGCTTGCCATCTACCAGTTGCCGGGATCGAATGCCGTCCAAGCTTCGGCGGCAGTGCATGCGAAACTCGATCAACTCTCCAAGAGGTTCCCGAAGGATCTTCAGTACAACATCGGATTGGATACCACCGAGGCGGTCACCGCCGGCATGCGCGAGATCGTGGTCACTCTGTTTGAGTCCCTGGCTCTTGTCATTATCGTGGTGTACATCTTTCTGCAGGGATGGCGGCCGGCCCTCATCCCCCTGGCGGCGGTGCCAGTCTCGTTGATCGGCACATTCATTGTCTTCCCGATGCTGGGTTTTTCCATTAATACGCTGTCCTTGTTTGGCATGATTCTAGCCATCGGCTTGGTGGTCGATGATGCCATCGTTGTTGTAGAAGCGGTCGAGCGCCATATCGAGGAAGGGCTATCGCCGCACGATGCTTCCGTCAAGGCCATGGAGGAAGTATCCGGCCCGGTCATCGCCATCGCTCTTGTTCTGGCTGCTGTGTTTATCCCGACGGCCTTCATTCCCGGCATCACGGGAAGGCTGTATCAGCAGTTCGCGGTGACAATCGCCATCTCGGTGATCTTTTCCGCGTTCAACGCTCTCACGCTGAGTCCGGCGCTCTGCGCCCTTCTCCTGAAACCCGGCAAAGCCCATGGTCCTCTCCGCGGCTTCTTTGAATGGTTCAACAAGACCTTTGCACGTACGCAAAATGCCTACGTCAAGGGCTCTGCCGTGATGATCCGCAAGAGCGCGTTCAGTATGGTCTTCCTCGCCTTGGTTGCTATAGCTGCGTTTCTCATCGGCGGCAAACTGCCAACCTCTTTTGTTCCAGAGGAGGACCAGGGATATGTCATGGTCCGTATGCAACTGCCTCAGGCTTCCTCCTTGGAGCGCACTGTCGAGGCCTCCCGCAAAGTGGAGAATATCCTCCGTCAGACACCGGGAGTGGAAGATGTCACAGCCATCGACGGCTTCGACCTCATCAGCATTACGCAGAACACATACACCAGCTTCTACTTTGTCAAACTACGCAATTGGGATACCCGTCGCTCCGCCAACCTGCAGGCGGCGGCCATTCAGAAGCAGTTGAACCAGAGTCTCTCCGCAGTACAGGAAGGCATAACCTTTGCGATTGCCCCGCCCGCAATCCCCGGGGTCGGCACCTCCGGTGGCGTGAACTTCATTCTGGAGGACCGTTCCGGCAGGGGCGGCGATTTTCTTGCCGAGAATACGAACGCTTTTCTTGCGGCCGTGCAAAAACGTCCGGAAATAGCATCTGTATTCACGCCGTTCACTCCGCATGTCCCACAACTCTACGTCGACGTCGACAAGGAGAAAGTTACCCGGCAGCAGGTGAAGATCAGCGACGTGTATGCGACCATGCAGACCTTCATGGGCGGTTACCAGGTGAACTTCTTCAACCGCTTCGGCCGGCAGTGGCAGGTTTATGTGGAAGCGGAGGGCGAGTCGCGGACAGATCCTAAAAACATCGGTCAATTCTATGTGACAAACCCCGCCGGCAATATGGTTCCCCTGGATGCGGTATCGAACATAAAACCGATCACGGGACCGGAGTTTACGATGCGGTTCAATGAATATCCATCGGCTCAGGTCATGGCTACCGCTTCTCCAGGCTACAGCTCCGGCCAGGTAATGAAAGCGCTCGAAGAGACATTTGCCCAGACCATGCCCTCAGAGATGGCATTCGACTATCAAGGCATGAGCTATCAGGAGCAACAGGCCTCGAAGGGTGTCTCCGCGGGACAGATCTACGGGCTTTCACTCTTGTTCGTCTTTCTCATCCTTGTGGCGCTCTATGAAAGCTGGAGCTTGCCTTTCGGCGTACTCCTGAGTACGCCGGTCGCGATGTTCGGCGGTTATCTCGCTCTTTGGTCGCGTCATCTGGAGAACAACGTCTACGCCCAAATCGGCATGGTCATGCTGATCGGACTTGCAGCCAAGAACGCCATCCTGATTGTGGAGTTTGCCAAGTTGGAGCACGACCGAGGGAAGAGTGTAGTGGACGCGGCATTGGGCGGCGCGAGATTGCGACTGCGCCCCATCATCATGACTTCCTTCGCATTCATCCTGGCCTGCATCCCGCTTTGGATTGCTCAGGGCGCGGGCGGTCAGGGACGGCGGATGCTGGGAACAACGGTCATCGGGGGCATGCTGGCTGCAACCGGCATCGCCATTTTCCTGATTCCCGTAACGTATACACTCTTCGAACGGCTTTCGGAGCGCTTCAGCAAAAAACACGCTGCGCTTCCAGCAGAGACAGAGCAGAAGGGAGAGAACCTCTAATGCGAGCCTCGAAACTTTCTGTGAGCCTTCTGTTGATGCTGGCTCTTGCCGGGTGCAAGCTCGGCCCGAAGTATGCGCGTCCCGCGGTGAATACGCCCGATAGTTTCCGCGGACTGGCTCCAGACCTGAATGGCAATGCAGCCTCTCCGAACAGCCTGGGCGACGAGAAGTGGGCTGAGGTCTTCAAGGACCCGGCTTTGCAGGAATTGATCAAAGAGGCCCTGGCGAACAACTATGATGTCCGGATCGCTGCGCAGCGAGTTCTCGAACAACAGGATCAGGTCGGAATTACCCGCTCCCAGCAATTTCCATCGGTAAGTGGAGGAGGTTCTTATACAGCGCTGGGGCTACCCAGCAGCCTGGTGAAAGGGCTTAGCTCGGGCAGTAGCGGCAGCAGTATTTCGACTAATTCCTACGCGGGGGGAATCTCGCTTTCCGGAGCCTGGAATCTGGACTTCTGGGGACTGTACCGGCGTCAGACCGAAGCCGCGCGCGCGCAGTTGCTTGCTACCGAGTGGGGACGCCGGATGACCATCAGCACCCTCGTTGAGAACGTGGCCACGGCCTATCTTCAGTTGCGAACGTTAGACGCGGAACTGGAGATCACGCGGCGAACCCTGGCGGCGCGCAAAGACTCGCTCCAACTGACACAGACGCTTGAACGTGGCGGACAGGGAACGCTTGCCGATGTGCGCCAGGCCGAAGAACTGATGCATACGGCTGCCGCCGCCATTCCGGACCTCGAACGCCAGATTGAGCAGGAGGAGAACAGTATCAGCATCCTGCTGGGCCGGAATCCAGGCCCGGTTCTCCGCGGCGTAGCGGAAATGACGTGGCCCGAGCCGGAGCAGATTCCGGCGGGAATTCCGTCGCAGCTACTCGAGCGGCGGCCGGATATTCAACAGGCCGAAGCCGAGTTGGTAGCGGCCAATGCCAATGTTGGCGTTGCGAGAGCCCAGTTATTTCCGCAATTGTCTCTCTCGGCGCAAGGGGGCACATACAGCAGCCAGCTTAAGTCGCTGGTCGACAGCAAGAACATGTACTGGCTCGCGAGCGGGAACCTGACCCAGACCATCTTCGATGCGGGGAGACTCCGCAACAACGTGAGACTTAGCGAAGCTCAGAAGCAGGAACAGGTACTCACCTATCAGCGCACCATTCAACAGGCTTTACGCAATGTCTCGGATGCGTTGATCGGACTCCGGAAATACAGGGACTACCGCGAAGAGCAGGCACAGGTGACCATGGCCGCCGAGGATGCGACGAGACTGGCGCGAATCCGCTATAGTGCGGGCTCGACGAATTACCTTGAGGTGCTCACCAACGACACCAATTACTACGCTGCGCAGCTCAACCTGGCTGTTGCCAGGGAGCAGGAGGCGGTATCAATCGTACAACTCTATAGCGCGCTCGGAGGTGGCTGGCAATAAAGTACCCCGAGCGGAAACTACCTCGGAAGGCGTGCAAGTTTTACTCAATCCTGCACTGGCCCTGGAAGGGATTCGCAGGAAATGAATGGTGGGAGCAAAAGCTACAGTCAAGGAGAGCGCGGTAAATGTGGTGAAGCGAGAAAGGGAAAGGTAAAGCCATATGTTCAACGTTGTGACGATCGCAAGAGAGTATGGCAGCGGAGGCGCTGACATAGGACGCAAAGTGGCGGAACTGCTGGGCTGGGAGTGTTTGGACAAGCAGATCATCGAAAGGGTGGCGGCAGTTGGGAAGGTAGACCGTTCCTGGGCCGAGAAAGCCGATGAGCACGCCAGCGCATGGTGGGAACGAGTGATGAAAGGCTTTGGCCATGGTGGTCCGGAGTCTTTCGTCGGCGAGGAATTTACCGAGTCTGTTACGGATCACGATAGACTGCAACAATTCACCGCGAGCATGATTCGAGAGGCCGCCACGGTGGGCAAATGCGTCATCATCGGGCGTAGCGCGCAGTGTGTGTTACAACACGATCCGCATGTGCTCCGCGTGCTGGTGTATGCACCGCTCGCGGAAAAGATCAAACGGATGAAGCTTCGCCACCCACAGGAGCACGATCTTCCCACTCTGCTGCACCACATGGATTCCGAGCGTGCCCACTATGCACAGAACTATTACGGGTGCAGTTCGTTGGATCGCGGACTCTACCACCTCTGGCTGAACAGCACCTTGGGTATCGATGCTTGCGCGAAACTGATTGCACAGACCATCGGGTTGCTATAGGCAAAGTACTTAGCGCAGGAAGCAAGTGTAGGCAGGTTCATAGACTGCATTACGCGCAGTTGAAATCTCGTTCGTGAGAATCAGGCGCCGACTTGTCAGATAACCAGCTAACGATGGCCGAGAGGTGTGCCAGTTGAGGAAGCTCTTTGAGTTCGTTGGCAAGGTTGCTCGTTTCGGCCTCCAGGTGATTGTGAAGACTTTTCGGCCTCCGATTGAGTTCCGTCAGATCTGGTCGCAGATCGCTGAAGTCGGATCGCGTTCCCTGCCTCTGGTCGCAGCATCGGGATTGGCATTAGGGGTAGTCATGACGCTGCATACGCGCAGCACGCTCGTAACATTTGGCGCCGGAGCGATGATCCCCGCAGTGCAGTCCATTGCTTTCTTCGTCGAAATAGGTCCGCTCGTAGCCGCCCTGCTGGTCGCGGGCCGGGTTGGCGCGGGCATCGGGGCGGTTATCGCGAACATGCGGGCCACGGAGCAGATAGACGCCATTGAGGCCTTGTCGATCGATTCGTTCAAGTTCCTGGTTGTGCCACGGGTGGCCGCATGTGTTCTGGTCTTACCGCTTCTCACGACCTTCATGGATTTTTCAGGACTCCTTGGAGGATATCTCTCTGAGTACGCCCTGTCCCACATCTCGCTTCGTCTCTATGTCACGCGCGCCTTTACGAATCTCGACTGGGCAAACTTTGTTCCTCCGACTCTCAAGACCGTGGTGTTCGGCTTCATCATCGGTACAGTCTCGTCGTTTTTTGGTTATACGACCAATGAAGGCGCCGAGGGCGTCGGGCGCGCCGCGACCAACAGCGTAGTGCTTTCCTCTCTGCTGGTTATTCTCGCCGACATCATCCTGGTGCGGTGTATCTTTCTCGCCTTTCCGGAGAGCGCCATATGAGCGATGAGAAACAAGCCGCCATCGCGCTCGATCATGTATCGAAATCTTTTGGGACCAAGCAGGTTCTGCGCGATGTTTCTCTCGAAATCGAGCGAGGCGAAGCGGTCTGCATTCTTGGCCGCAGCGGAACCGGCAAGAGCGTCGCTTTGAAATTGATGATCTCACTGTTGAAACCCGACAGCGGCTATATCTGGGTCGGAGACGAGGACATCGCGCAACTCAATGCCGAAGGTCTTTCCCGGGTTCGCCGCAGAATGGGCTTTCTTTTCCAGAGCGCGGCGCTCTTCGATTCTCTGACCTTGCACGACAACCTCGCCCTGCCGCTTCACCGGCTTACGGACAAGTCCAGACCGGAGATCGAAGAGACCATTGAACGCGTGTTGGGAGAGGTCGGTCTGGCGGCCGATAAAGGCAAGATGCCGGTGGAGTTGTCAGGCGGCATGAAAAAGCGGGCCGGTTTAGCCCGCGCATTAGTGCTTGCGCCCGAGATTTTACTCATCGACGAGCCCAGCAGCGGTCTTGACGCTATCACAGCCGAAGAGATTGACGATCTGCTTTTACGGCAAAAGAGCCAGCAAAAGACAACCATGGTCATCGTCACTCACGATGTACGCGGGGCAAGACGCGTGGCGGACCGGTTCGCAGTGCTCGATCAGGGAAGCCTGATCGCTCTGGGCAAACCGGCAGACCTCGAACATCACGAAAGCGAGATCGTGCGCAAACTCGTCGCGGAGCACTAGCGGATGCAGAACCGAAATCTCACCGTCGGAATCTTTCTGGTGGCTGGCGTCGCCCTGTTTACCCTGAGCCTCTTCCTGATCGGCAGCCAGCACAAGGTATTCGCGCGGCATTTCGAAGTCTACACGGAATTTGCCAATCTCGATGGATTGACGAAAGGGGGTAAAGTGAAGGTCGCCGGCTTCGATGGAGGAGAAATCGTCGATATCGCGGTCCCCGGCTCACCTACGGCAAAATTCCGGCTTAAGCTTCGCATCGAGGAGCGTCTCCATCCGGTGGTGCGGGCCGATTCGATGGTGACTATTGCAACCGAGGGTGTGGTTGGGGACAAGTTCCTCTTTATCCATACGGGCAGCGCGCAAGCTGCCGAGACATCGTCGGGAGCCACTCTCCCCAGCAAGGAGCCATTGAATCTGGCCGACCTGATGGAGAAGAGCGCAGGCTTGCTGAATGATGCAGGCGGAACCATGAAGACTGCCGGTCAGAAGCTCAACGAGACGCTTGATACAGCGACCACCACGATCAGGAATGCCAACGACCTGATCGTCGGCCTCAAGCAGGGAAAAGGCACGGCCGGGATGCTACTGCACGATGAGACAACCGCGACGCGCATCCGGCAGAGCATAGAAAATGTACATCAGGCCACGGCTTCGCTCAACCAGACTGCCCGACGGGCCGACGACCTCGTCTCCGACCTCCAATCCCGCCAGCTTGGACAGAAGGCCGAAGAGACATTATCGAATGCCCGGAGTGCTACACAGAATATCAAGGCGACGTCGCAACGGATCCGGCAAACCGTTGATGATGCTACCGGTCCGGACGATCAAGGTGTGGACACAGCCACAAACATTCGACAGTCGGTCTCCAATCTCAATCAGGCCACAGAAAATATGTCGGAAGACATGGAGGCGCTTAAGCACAACTTCTTCTTCCGGGGTTTCTTTAAGCATCGCGGCTATTACAGCCTGTCTCACTTGCCTCCAGACGAGTACCGCAGAGACAAACTATTTTCCGATTCCAGGAATCACAGGGATTGGTTTGAGACTGACGATCTCTTTACCTCGGATCGAAGTGGGCTCGAAACTCTCTCTCGGAGTGGGGGAGCGCGCATCGACGATGCCATAGACCGATTGAGCGATTCGCTGGGACCGGCCCCCTTGATTGTAGAAGGCTATTCGACGGCGCAGAACTCTCCAGAGCAGTTGGCAGATTCCCGCAATCGCGCCATGCTGGTTCGGGATTATATCCGCAGACGTTTTCACCTGGATGCTCAGGATGTGGTCATTCAGAGCTTGGGAGACCGGCCTCCGGCGGGCGTGGGAAAGGATAGGTGGAACGGCGTATGTATTGTTCTGCTCCATTCAAATTCGCGATGACCGGCTATATCGTCTCCGCACTTTTCGAGCCCGGGAGAGAGCCAAGAGAACACACCGGCCCTTCGCGTCGTTACCGGTCTTGTTGGAACATACTGCGAGACGTCGGCGCAGTGGGGAAGTGGAGACCACAATGTTAACTATTCTCACGGCAATTCATATTGCGTTTTCTCTGCTTGCGATCGGTTCCGGGGCCGTAGTCTTGTCCGGACTGTTGACGGGCAAGTTGTTTGGTAAATGGGCACTTATCTTTCTGAAGTGCAGCCTCATCACAAGCGTGATTGGGCTTTTCTTGCCATTTCATCCGCTCCAAGGCTTTACGCCTACACAGACTGCCTTTATGCTCTCGGTTTATGCGGCAGGGGTAGCGACTCTTGCATGGCGCAAGTATCACCTGGCGGGCATCTGGCGCTCGATATTCGCGCTGGCCGCGACAATCGTCCTCTATCTGAACAGTGTTGCCTTCCTGGTACAGGTCTTCGAGCTCGTCTCGCACTCCCGAATGCCAGTTTTCTCACGACCTGGGCCGACATTGATGGTCGCACAGATCCTTTTCATGGCATTCTTCGTGGGGCTTGGAATAGTCGCCGCCAAGAGATTTCATGATGGGCGGGCCGGCCTATTTTGACGGGAAAAACCATTCGGCTCAGCGAAATGTCCAAGCAGCGCCGCACGAGAGCAAGCGAATAGGGCTGAAGTGTCGCGGATGCCGGTGATATGGTCCAATGAAGTTTAACGGAAAGCCGGTTTGTTCGGCATAATCAGAGAAAGAGATACTGGCCATGCCGCACCAACTACGCAACGACTGTAACAACGATTGCGGCCAGGAATGAACCACGCATGAATTACTATCTGGCTCATACGACGTATCCCATCCTTTTCCTCTCCGTCTTTGCCCGTCAGCTCTGCCTTCCGGTTCCCGCTATTTTGTTTTTGCTGGCTGGAGGAGCGCTGGCTGGTGGCGGACGACTCAGTTTTACCGGAATTCTCCTGGTGGCGATTCTGGGATGCCTGTTGGGCGACCTGGTCTGGTTCGAAGCCGGCCGTCTCCGCGGCAAGCGCGTCCTGCGGCTGCTGTGCGCAGTTGCTTCCGATCCCAGCTACTGCATTCGTCAATCAAGGGCGTCGTTTGCAAAAAATGGCCTTCGAGTACTGCTGATCGCCAAGTTCGTCCCCGGCTTGGATGGGATTACACCACCACTCGCGGGAATGGCGGGCGCACGCCGAGTCAGCTTTCTGATCTACGACGCCGGAGGGGCAGCTTTCTGGGCAGGAGCCTATGTGGGAGCCGGATTTATTTTTGCTACACAACTCGACAAGATCGCCCGATACACCTCGGTTTTCGCGAATACATTGATCCTGGCACTAGGCATTCCGCTGCTGTTCTTCTTCGTGTTGAAGCTGCTGCAGTTAATGCGCATGATTCGTCTCCTCCGGCCGCTGCACATTACACCGGAGGAATTGAAAGCACGGCTGGATGCAGGCGATAAAATAGGCGTGCTCGATCTGTTGCGCTTCGAGGACGACCCCCAGGGCTTAAGCGCAATCCCCGGTGCGGTGCGAGTCGATCCTGGACAGATGCGGCGCAAGACGCATGTCGTGATCCCAGCCGACATTGATCTGGTGCTCTACTGCGGATCAAGAAACAGCTTTGTGAGCGCCCGCGTAGCGGCAGCAATGCGCAAGAAGGGAGTCCACCGGATTCGGGTCCTGGAAGGTGGGCTGGCCGCGTGGAAATTCAAGGGCTTTCCACTCAGTATGGAGTTTGCCGATCCCTATGCAGAAATGGAGCGGCTCGGTGTCACTATGTTTCCACCTCTTCGCGGAGGGTCGGAAGCCCTGGCCTCAGACTGAGACCGCCAGACGACTGAAAACGATGGCCTGAGGGTGGCCCGCTTTAGCATTTCGACGAATTGGAAGCATAAGAAGCCATGAAGGTGCGAACGGCTTCTTTGACATTCAGATGTTGCTTCTCGTCAGGCATCACATATCCTGGATGAAGTTGCACCTTGAGAATCGACAATCCCCAGCACAGCGAGCAGAACATCTCGGCGGCATGCTCCGGGTACTTCCCTTTGAATTCGGGATGCTTTTCCAAGCACTCGCGGAGCATCATTACGCTCCGTTGGGGCCCGATCTTCCAGAACGCGCTCGCAAGCTTTGGGAACTCGGGCGACTCTGCAACAACAACTTGATAGAGAGCGCGCGCTTCCGGATTCGAGATAGAATTCAGCAGACTTGTTCCAAAATCCTCAAGGATCTTTGCCAGAGGTTCCTTCAAGACCAGTGCTTTCGCATACGTCTCCTGCTGTTCGCTGATCTTGCGAGTAATCACAGCGATGAAAAGGTCCGCTTTGGTCGGATAGCGGGAGTAGATCGTCTTCTTCGAGGCACCGGCACGTGTCGTGATATCAGCCACATTCGCATTCGCATAACCGTGCCTCAAAAACACTTCGGTCGCAATGTCGAGCAAATGCTCCATGCGTCCTGCAACTTCGCACGCAGCCGGTCTGCCCGCACCTCTACGTTTCCGTGGCACAGTCTTTCTAGGTTTCAAAGCAGGGCTAATCATGGTGGACTTATTCTATATTACCGTCTCTTCTACTGAGGATGGCCTCTAAACCGTTCATTTCAATAAAGAAAGATACATCGTCCGAACAGAGATTGTCGCTTTATCTGTCAAACAAATTATTGGTACTCCAGAGTCTATTTATATTGACATTCGTCCCACGTCGGGACGACAATCTTAATAGAACTAGAAAGTATCATTATGGCCGGGAGACAGGTCTCTGAAGATACGGAACCTTCACAGGCACGATTAGCTTTTCTGGTAATCGCTCCCGGTCTTTTCTTGATGGCGTTCGTGAGAGCTATGATTCGCAGAGGCACACGCCGGAACCAGGTCCACCGCAGTTCTTCGGTGTCGATTCTACCCCTTCCAATTGAAAAGACATTTGTCCGCGAGACAGAGGAATTGCGGTGGCTCGCGTGTGTCATCCTCGGCGGCGAGCAGCATGTTGAGGAGTGCATCACAGATGCAGCCCGGCTTGCCGAGGCCGGGGGATATGTGTCTCCCGAGTGGTGCAAGCTGTGGGCGCAGCGTGCTATAGCGCGCGCTGCCATCGAAAAAGTCCGGCCTCAGATTCAAAAGTGTGTCAAGAATCGGACACGCGCGGTAGGTGCGTACGATGTTGTCCCAGAACTTGGGGTGGCGAAGAGGCGCGCTTTGCGGTCAGCCACTATTGAAAGGATCGGCGCGGACTGTGACGCACTGGAGCGCGCGGCCTTGCTCTGCGGCCTGCGGGACTGGCGTGATCGCAACGTCCAAATGCTGAAGAAGGCTGAGCAGGTGTCGACGACCCGAACGGAGCATGGACTGCGGCAGGTGCGGCGATGAAAGAGACACTGAACGTGCTTTCGATAGGGGCGGCGGATCCATGCAACACGGTGCACGATGCGCTTTTTCAGAGGGGCCACTGCCGTCTTTCAGCCGCAGCGAATTACCGCGAATTGTTCGCCATTCCACGGGAGGAGAACTTCGAGGTCGCTATTCTTCACCGCATCTTTTCTCCACCTGAGTTCCGTGCCTCCAATGAATACATCCGGAGGACCTGGCCATGTGCGAAGGTCTTGGTGATTTGCACGAAGAAGGAGATTCCAGACGACCCGCTGTACGACGAGTGGCTTGCTCCCGATCCCTCGCAGGAGATTCTGATTGCAAGCATCGAGCGGCTCGCGATTGAAAGCCGGAGCAGTAAACGAAGAGTGCAGAGCTATCAACAGGGGCGCGGCTGAAGCGGGATGACGGCCGAGCGAACCGCTTGAAGAGGAATTGAGATACGACGGTGGAAACGGGAAGAGAACACGATTTGCCGCTTGACCGGCAGGAGCCCGAGCAGGAACGACACGGTCAGACGCAACCGGCAACAGGGGCTCTTCTGCGAGAGAAATGCGGCGCCGGGCCGGGTGTACCAAGGCTCACATTCAGGGGAGCCTGTCCTGGCGAGGCAACGAGTCAGACGGGCAGATGCGGAGGGCTCATTGACAACGACGGAGACATGTGAAGACCTGGAGGCGCGTTCGCACCCGACTGGCGGGGGAATTTCAGCCGCCTGTGCTGAGAATTTTTTCGGCGATCCCCAGGATTGTACGGACGACGAATTGGTCATTGCTGCTCAGAATGGCGTTTCTCGCGCAACAGACGAGTTGCTCACGCGTCACCGGGGTCTCCTGTACGGGACAGTGCGCCGTTTAACGGGGAGCGCGGAGGAGACCGACGATGTGGTTCAGGAAGCGATGTTGCACGCATTTGTGAACATCGGACGATTTCGGAAGGAGGCGCGGTTCTCCTCATGGCTGATTGCGATCGGAATCAATTCCGCCCGGTCTTCCAGGAGAAAGTCGAGCCGCACGCAATGGATATCCCTGGATGAGACAGAGGAGCCACCCCGCAAACAGCAACTGCTGGAACTGCGGGATACCCGGCCGACACCTGAGCAGGAATATCTCGATCGAGAACTGCACGAGCTGGTGCAGCGGGAGATAGAGAAACTCCCGCTGCCGTATCGCTCCGTCCTCCAGCCGCGCCGTCTTGAAAAATCATCGATCGGGGAGACCGCGCACGAACTGGGGATTACGAATGCCGCAGTGAAAGGACGGCTGTGGAGAGCCAGATTGATGCTTTCAAAAGCATTGGGAAGGCATGGTCACAGGCACACGCTTCCCTCCAGCCGGAAGCCAGGAGCGGGAGTATGACAGAGATGCGGACTTCGATTGAATCAACCTCCGCCGCAAACACGGAGGCTGCGGAGGATTTGACCGGGCCGGAGTTGAGGCCCTTGCGGCCTATCGAGCTTCCGTTTACCGCAAGAGAGCGCGATACAGTGACGATCCTCTTTGCGGGGCTCACCTGGAAGCACGAGCGGCTCATTGAAGGGCTGCTCCGAGGGGCCGGGTACCGCTGCCAGAGCCTTCCCGAAACCGACCGCGCCGCACATGAGCTTGGGAAAGAGTTCTGTGCGAGCGGCCTTTGCAATCCGGTGTACTTCACGGTTGGAAATCTGATCCGCTTCCTACAGCAAGAGGAGCGTTCCGGAGTACCACGAGAAGACATCGCCAAGAGGTATGTCTACTTTACGGCGGCCTGTGGCGGTCCTTGCCGCTTCGGCATGTACGAGTCGGAGTTTCGCGTGGCGCTCAACGCGGCCGGATACGAAGGTTTCCGCGTTCTCTCGTTTTCGCAGGATCATGGCATCTACGCTTCCACGGGTCACACGGGCCTGCAGTTTTCCGTCGACTTCGGAATGAATACGATGCACGCGTTCATCCTGGGCGACCTGTTGAACAGCGCGCAGCACCGTTTGAAACCATACGAGGTCCAAGCGGGAGCGGTCGACAGAGCCATTGCCGGGATGGCGGATACGATCGCGGAACATTTTAAGAGCCATCATGGCTTTGAATTCGGCAATTGCATCCCGGCATTTCTGTTTCCGAGGCGGAGGTCTCGCTTATACCGCTTTCCTAATACCTTTGGAAAAGTGTGGTCGCACCTCTACGGCGATGCGCTCGCCACGGTTCTTCCGGCTGCCTCCAACGAACTGCGGAAGACAGAGGTGGACTGGCTGCGGGTGAAACCTGTCGTGAAAGTGATCGGCGAATTCTGGGCACAGATGACCGAGAGTGACGGCAACTTCCGCATGCTGGAGTTTCTGGAGAAAGAAGGAGCGGAGGTCTCGATTGAGCCGATCAGCTCATGGCTGCTCTACATGCTGCACCAGAAAAAGACGCGGGTAGCGTACCAGCAGCAGATGGCGGCCTATGCTTCACCGTGGACCGCTCCGAAGAAAGCCGTCGCCGCGCGTACATCCTCTCTGGGCAAGCGGCTGGGTTTCACTTTAGCAGCCAGGATCTATCTTCACCATTTCCACCGCCTCGCAAATCTGCTTGGAGTCCCAGATCAGGTTCTTGCACCGCAGCAGACGCTTGCCGAATTGGCTAATCCCTACTACAACACGTTCTTACGTGGCGGAGAGGGGCATTTGGAAGTGGCAAAGACCCTCTACTACTCGCGCCACAAAATCAGCCATCTTGTGCTGGCGCTGAAGCCTTTTGGCTGCCTTCCTTCCGTGCAGTCAGATGCGGTGCAGGCTTCTCTTATTGAGAAGTTTCCGGAGGTCAGTTTCCTGCCCATCGAAACTTCGGCCGACGGAGCGATACACGCTTACAGCCGCGTGCAGATGGCGCTATCAGAGGCCAGGGCAAAGGCGTCACTGGAATTTGAGCGGGCTCTCAAGTCGGCACGGCATTCCCTTGAAGATATACGGTGCTTTGTCGGCGAACATGCGGAGTTACGCCATCCACTCTATCCGATTCCGCGCCATCCCGGCGTCGTCTCGACCGCAGCCAACTTTCTCTTGCACGCGGACCAACTCATGTCCGCGCGCTCTCAGGAGAGCGCCGGGTTGCATCCGAAAGGCGCTCGCGGATTCAGTACCTCGGCCGCCAGCCAAATTAATTCAACGCAGGAGGCTGAATCATGAGTGATCTGCCAGGATCATCCGCCGCTACAATCTCTTCCTACCGGCTGGATAGCACGGTAAATGAAGAACTCATGCAGGGAGAACGCTCCAAGGTCCCGCCTCCGCGAGGCGGTGTCGCCGAACTTCTACCCGAGCCTGTCTTTCCGCAGAAGCCTGAGCTGTTGAATGCTCCAGACGAAGCATTTATGCCCAAGAACGGAAAACGGCACTGGACATCTCCCCAGATCTATCACGCCATGCAAGGTTGGGCATTTCCCTACTTCCGGTCCAGGCTGCTGCGCGGCGAGTTCCATCCGATCATCGCCTATCTTTTCAACGAGTGGAAATGCAACCTGGACTGCAATTACTGCTGGGCTTATGACAACCGCGTCAGGGGGATGACCGAAGACATCGCCAAGCGTTCCATCGACTGGCTGCATTCGACAACCTGCCGCGTCCTCGCGCTGATGGGAGGCGAAGTTCTGTTACGTCCCAACTTCGCGCATAAGATCATCTACTACGCGACCAAGAAGGGCTTTTGGGTGTACCTGCCCACGAACGGCAGGCTGATGAAACCGGATGTGATCGACCGGGTAGCCGACGCCGGGGTAAAGACAGTCAATCTGGCGGTAGATGCCTGGGATATAAAGCCCGGACTTCCCAAGGCGATGGTCCCGATCCGGCAATATTTCAACTATCTCGTGCATAAACAATATAAATACGGCTACTCGGTTTTCTTGAACATCAATATATGCCGCAACAATCTCAAAGATGTGCGCATGCTGACGGAACTTGCGCATGACAACGGAATCGCCACCGACTATCACATCTGCGAATCTCCGATGATGGAGCATGATGACTTCAAACATTTTGAGGACAATCCAGTCTTCATCCGACCCGAGGACCACGCGGCCATCGGAGAACTGATCGATTGGCTGATTCAAAAACAGAATGCGGGCTGGCAGATGGTGAACTCCGTCCAGCGTCTGGCCGAGATGAAGAAGTTTATGAAAAAGGAACTGGATTGCTGGGAATGCCGCGCGGGACTCAACAGCCTCATTATTCGGACTGACGGCACGCTGGCTCCCTGTTTCCCGATGTATTCGGCCCACCACGACTGGGGAACAATCGAAGCTCCGAAGATGAAACCGGACCAGTTGGCGGCCATGAAAAAGAACTGCGAGGCGAACTGTTTCTCGACCCTCAACCACATCCTCGCCTTCTGCTATAACGACGCACGCGTAATCCGCTGGTTGTTCAAAGAAGCGCTGCATGGCTTCCAGGGTGTGCACGGCAACATGGAGTAGAGGTTGGCCAAACAGGCGTCCAAGCCGGAAGCATCGCGTCGAGATTTCTTGCGTGCGCACGTGGAATCGATATCTGCGTCTGACAGGTTTCTGGTGGGGATTGACGTAGGTTCGACGACTGTCAAGACGGTTGTGCGCTCCGCCGATACCGGAGAAACTCTTCTCCACAATTACCGCCGTCACGAAAGCCGCCAGGCGGAAACGGTCCTGCACGCCCTGCAACAAGCAAAGGGCGAACTCAGTATTGCGGACAGCAAGATGCGCCTGTTCATGACCGGAAGTGGAGGGCAGAAGCTTGCAGAACTGCTTGGCGCTCGCTTCGTTCAGGAGGTCGCGGCGGTAAGTCTTGCAGTCGAGACTTCTTATCCTGATGTGCGCTCCGTCATCGAACTCGGTGGTCAGGACGCAAAGATGATCGTGTTTCAGGGGGATAGTCTTCAGGGCAGCCGGAAGAAGATTGCATCGATGAACGACAAGTGCGCCGGAGGGACCGGTGTCGTTATCGAAAAGATTGCCGCCAAGCTGCACATCCCGCCGGAAGAAATGCTCACCCAGAGATACGACGACGTACAGGTCTATCCGGTCGCGGGAAAGTGCGGGGTGTTCGCGGAGACCGATATTACCGGCCTGCAAAAACAGGGTGTCCCTCCAGCGCAACTGATGGCTTCCCTGTTTCAGGCTATCGTTCTGCAAAACCTCAGCGTCCTCACCCGCGGCCATACGCTGTTGCCCACGGTATTCCTGCTCGGTGGCCCCAATGCATATTTTCCCGGTCTGCAAGCGGCATGGCGCAGGGGCCTGCTCGATCTGTGGACACGAAAGAATGTCGCGCTGCCCGCGGGAGCCACGGCAGAGACACTTGTCACCGTACCACCCATGGCAGAGTATTTCGCCACCATCGGGGCCATTGAATTTGGAGCCACAGAGGATGAGACCACGGCGCAATACCAGGGAACACAGGCGCTGGAAACATACATCGCCCGGACCGAGACATCAGCGGGCGAGGCTTCAGACATGGGTGGTTTGTGTGCCGATCCTGTCGAGTTGCAGGATTTCCGCAAGCGATATTCTTTTCCGGCTTCTGCCGGGCCGATTTCATCGCCGCGCAACAAGCCAGTTTTCATTGGTCTCGATGGCGGCTCTACCTCGACCAAGGCGGTTGCACTCTCTGCCGAGGGTGAGGTCCTGGCTGCTTCTTATCTTCTTTCCCAGTCGGACCCAATTGCGGATGCGGTGACGGTGCTTCGCGATCTGCGGGCACGCCTGGAACAGTCCGGCCAGCCCACGGAGGTTCTGGGTCTAGGAACCACCGGCTATTCCAAAGGTCTGCTCAAGAAAGTCCTCTCGGCCGACGTTGCGCTGGTTGAGACTGTGGCTCATGCGAAGGCTTCGTTGCGGCTCGATCCCAACGTGGAAGCAATCATCGACGTTGGCGGACAAGATATCAAGATCATCCTGCTCCGTGGTGGCGCAGTTAAGGATTTCAAGCTGAACACGCAGTGCTCTGCGGGCAACGGATATTTCCTGCAGGCGGCCGCGGAAGGTCTCGGGATCCGAATTGAAGACTTTGCTGAAGTAGCTTTTCGAGCCAGGCGAATACCCCAGTTCAGCTATGGCTGCGCCGTCTTTCTTCAGTCGGACATCGTCAATTTCCAGCGCCAGGGTTGGAAGCCGGAAGAGATTTTGGCAGGTCTGGCCACGGTTCTTCCCAAGAACGTCTTCCAGTACGTTGCCGGAGTATCGAATGTTGCGACCTTAGGCAGGCGCTTCGTTCTTCAAGGCGGCACGCAAAGAAACCTCGCCGTTGTGAAAGCGGAAGTGGATTTCATCCGCAAGCATTATCACGGAAACGGACAGCCGGAAATCACGGTTCACCCGAACTGCTGCGAAGCTGGCGCGATTGGAGCCGCGCTTGAGGCCATCGAGCGTTACCAGGCAGAACACATTACCACCTTCCCCGGCTTTCAATTCCTCGACACGCTCAAGTACGAGATACGCCGGGACGAAACGACGCGCTGCCGATTCTGCACTAACCGCTGCCTGCGGACCTTTGTTGAACTGAGCGGCGATAGTTCCAATGGGCTCGCGAAGAAACTTGCCATTATCGCCAACTGCGAGCGGGGCGAGGCGGAAAGCACCGAACTCGTAAAGAAGATCAATGCTTCATGGAATTCCCTGAATGAGAGTTCGCCCAACTACGTTCAACTCGCTGCGGATCAGGCATGGCTACCAACGCATCCGGCTTCTGCCACTACGAGTTCCGCTCGCAAGCTCGTCCCGCTCCTTCCATCCCGAGCCAGACGACGAGAGCAGCTTCGTGCTCGGATGCACATCGGCATCCCAAAAGCTCTCAATCTCTATACCTATGCTCCGCTGTTCTCGGCCTATTTCGAGAGCCTCGGAATCCCGGCGCAAAATCTGCATTGCTCCCACTTCTCAACCCCGGAGCGGTATCAGCAGGCCGCGGGCTTCTCCGCGGTCGATCCCTGTTTCCCCTCGAAGATCGCCATCGCGCACGTATATGAGTTGCTCCAGAGTTGTAAAAAACAGCCGCTCGACGCAATCTTTTTCCCGATGTTCGATGTACTGACAACGCCGCTCGACGGCTGCAGCGGATCGAGCGCCTGCCCATCCGGTTCCGCCACGCCGGAAGCGATCAAGGCGGCCTTCTCCCGTACGGTGAACTGGTTCGAAGAAGCCGGAGTCCGGTACATAAACCCCGTGCTCGATATGTCAGACCGGGAACTTTTCAAGTACCAGATGTTCTCTTGCTGGAAAGACCTGCTCCACCTTGATTGGCGCGAAAATTCGCGTGCGGTGGAGATTGCGTTGACCGCTTGGAATGGCTTTGAGGCCAGGCTACGCCAGCAGGCTTGGCGCACCCTGGATGATCTCGAAAAAAGCGGCCGAATCGGGCTGGTCATGCTCGGACGCCCCTATCATCACGATCCGGGCTTGAATCAGGGCATCCTTGAAGAACTCCATCGGCTTGGTTATCCCATCTTCTCGCAGAGCCTGCTGCCGCTCGATGCTGATCTGCTGGACCGCCTGTTTGGAGCGGAAGTTGAAGCCGGCTTGATCCATTCTCCGTTGGATATCTCGGATGTGTGGAAGCACACTTTCTCGGCGAGCTCCAATCACAAGATCTGGGCTGCGAAGTTTGTCGCCCAGCACCCGAACCTGATTTCCGTCGATCTGTCGAACTTCAAGTGCGGGCATGATGCTTTCATCAGCAGGGTAATCGAGCAGATCATCGAGCAGTCCGGCAAGCCGCACTTCTCGTTTCACGATCTAGACGAAAACCGGCCCCTGGCCTCGATTCGCATTCGCGTCGAGACTATGCACTACTTCCTCAGGCACTATCGCGACCATCTGCAAGGAGTTCCCATATCTCAGTTGAACCGTGCGGAACAGAGGGAACACAAGCCTGCATACATTTCGCAAGGGTTTGAGAGAGGGGAATCTGTCTTATGAACTGGCCCCTGCTGACAGGCGAGAACAGATATTCGTTTGTAATGGCATCCTTTGCTCTTCTTACATGTACAGCATTGCCGCAGACCCCGCCCACAGTTCCGTCCGCAAATTTAACTCTGTCGCAGATTGTGGAACGGATCGAGCAACATGATCGCGCACAGATGACAGTTCTCGCGCATTATCGCGCGCTGCGGCATTATGCGCTGGAGTATCACGGATTCATGCGGACTATTACGGCCAAGATGGACGTCGAGGTTACTTACGATGCTGCATCGGGGAAGACTTTTCAGATCATTTCGCAGAGCGGATCGAAGACGCTTTGCCAAAGAGTGCTGAAGCGTGCCGTGGACAGCGAAAAGGAGGCGTCGCTGAATCGAGAGGCGACGGCACTTACTGAAGCGAACTATAGATTTCACCTGGCGGGCAACGAAAGCCTGGACGGCCGTCCCGCCTATGTTCTCGATGTCGAGCCGATCACGCCGAGCAAATTTCTGTACCGGGGCAGGATCTGGGTGGATGCAGTTGATTTTGCGGTGACCAGGATGGAAGTGCAGCCGGGCAAGAATCCTTCGTTCTGGATATCCAAGACCGTTATCCATCATACGAATAAGGAGACGGGTGGTTTCTGGCTGCCCCAACAGAACCGAAGCGAGACCAAGGTCCGCATCGGTGGCACAGCCGTGCTGACGATTGACTACGGAACCTATCAGATTGTTCTGCGGCCAATTGTCTCGGAACTGCGCTGAGAGGCGCCAAAGACAGGTTGACTGCCCTCTCCATTTCGTAGGAGGAGGAACGCAGGTTAACAGGACGAAAGGAAACAAGGCACATGGCGCAACCTACCAAACTCAAGCAAGCAATCGAGAGCATTTCCGGCACGGAAGAACTGGGCGAATTGGCGCTCGATATGCGATGGTCCTGGAGCCATGCTTCCGACAAGCTATGGGGAAGAATCAATTCCGAACTATGGGAGAACACGCACAATCCCTGGGTCGTTCTCCAGACTGCGTCTCCCACGAAGCTCAAACAACTTTTGGACGACAAGAGCTTTCGAAAGGAACTGGAGCGCCTGCGAGAGAAACAGATCGAAGAGAGTGATCCCACAACCGGAAGCAGTTTAGCAACATGGTTTCAGAAGACGCATCCCGCTTCGAAGCTTAGCTCTGTTGCGTACTTCAGCATGGAGTTTGGCCTGAGCGAGGCCTTGCCGATCTATTCCGGCGGTTTGGGTAACGTAGCCGGAGACCAGTTGAAAGCGGCGAGCGACCTCGGCGTCCCCGTGGTGGGCGTTGGCCTTCTTTACCAGCAAGGCTATTTTCGCCAAGTCATCGACGGAGACGGTTCGCAGAGAGCCGTCTATCCCTACAACGACCCTTCCCAACTCCCAATCCTGCCTCTCAGGGATAGCGCCGGAGAATGGCTCAGAGTCCGCGTTCAATTGCCCGGACATGCGGTATGGCTGCGCACCTGGGAAGCGAGAGTGGGAAGGGTGAGACTTCTCTTGCTCGACAGTAACGATCCGGCGAATCCTCCTGCCTATCGAGGCGTGACCAGCGAGTTGTATGGCGGTGGCACGGAGTTGCGTCTCCAACAGGAGATCATTCTCGGCATCATCGGTTATCGCATGTTGCACCAGCTTGGCGTTCATCCTGAGGTTTGTCACCTGAACGAAGGCCATGCGGGATTCGCCGTCTGGGAAAGAGCGCGCATTTTTATGGAAGAGACCGGAGTGCCCTTTGATCTGGCTCTTCTGGCAACGCGGGCCGGCAACCTTTTCACGACGCATACTCCAGTGAGCGCGGGAATCGATCAATTTCCGGCGCCCCTCATGGAGCATTATCTCAGTGAATATGCAGAGCATGCCCTGCATGTGAGTATCCACGACTTGTTGGCAATGGGTAGAGTAAATCCCGATAATTCAGGGGAACCATTCAACATGGCCTATCTCGGCATCCATGGTTGTGGAGCCGTGAACGCTGTGAGCCAATTACACGGCGAAGTGAGCAGACACATGTTCAGCGCTCTGTTTCCCCGCTGGCCGGTCGCGGAGGTGCCGATCGGATACGTTACGAATGGAGTCCATGTTCCGAGTTGGGATTCGAGCGAGGCCGATGCGCTGTGGACAAAAGCGTGCGGCTCCGATCGCTGGAGAAACAGTCTGGAAGATATTGAGGAGCGGTTCCGTTCTGCGTCGGACGAAGATATCTGGAAGATGCGGTGCGCCAATCGCGACCACTTGGTGGAAGCGGTAAGAGGTCGAGATAAGGCACAAAAGACCTCAATTGGAATCCTGCCGAGGGAAAGCGAAACAGGACCGGCAATCTTCGACCCGAATGTCTTGACTTTGGGTTTCGCCCGGCGATTCGCGACCTACAAGCGGCCCAATCTCCTCCTTCGTGATCCGGACCGTCTGATTCGAATCCTCACGAATACAACCCATCCGGTTCAATTAGTCGTTGCCGGAAAGGCCCATCCACAGGATCGCGAGGGACAGGCGATGATCCAACAATGGGTGCTCTTTGCCCGGCGTGAGGAAGTTCGCGGCCACGTGGCGTTCCTCGGTGACTATGACATGTTCCTCGCCGAGCAGTTGGTACAGGGCGTGGATGTCTGGATCAACACTCCCCGCCGCCCCTGGGAAGCGTGCGGCACCAGCGGAATGAAGGTTCTAGTGAACGGAGGACTCAACCTGTCGTCGCTGGACGGCTGGTGGGCCGAAGCGTACGACCCGTCCCTCGGCTGGAAGGTCGGAGATCATCAAAGCTATGGCGATGAATTCGCCCAGGACGCCGCGGAAGGCGAACAGTTGTATGCCACTTTGGAGAATGAGGTTGTTCCTCTCTTTTATCGCCGCGATCCAGACGGGATTCCCGTGGAATGGGTAGCCCGTATGAGAGAGAGTATGGCCCGATTGACCGGCCAATACTCCGCCAATCGCAGCGTCCGCGAATACACAGAGCGTTTGTACCTTCCGGCTGCGGAGTCCTTTGTGAAGCGGACACAGAACCATGGAGAGTTGGCAGTCCAGATTCGGAAGTCGCAGACGGAACTGCGAGCCCACTGGTCCGAGATTCACCTTCACGGAATCGAACTCAAGCAGCAAGATGAACAGTTTGTCATTCAGGCGCAGATTTATCTCGGTGCGATTCCCCCGGAGCATGTCCGGATTGAGTTGTTCGCGGAGAATGGCGAAGTCGCTCCCTTCATTGCGGAGATGAACCGGGCCTCCGAGCTGGTCGGAGTCAAGGGCGGCTTTATCTACCAAGCGCAGGTCCCCGGTTCGAGACCGGTGGGCGACTACACCGTGCGCATCGTCGCAGCCCTTGAAACGCTGGCTGCGCCGCTGGAAGAACCGTTGATCCTGTGGCAGCGATAATCCGGCTCGGGCAACAGATGGCGGCCGGTCGCGATTGATTCTATGCGCACGGCTGGAGCGGAACCAGAGCAGATGTGCTCTGGTTCCGCTCCATGATTCGTTGGCCGTGAAGATACCGGTAACGATTAGTGGATCGCGGAGAAGAAGGCCATGATTCTGGGTTTTCTCAAATTCATCCATGTCGTCTTCGGACTGATTGGGATCGGCTCAGGGATCATAGTCTTGCTGGGGGCGCTCATCACAGGGGAACTGCTCCGAAAATGGGCAGGGATTTTTCTGAAGTGTGCTCTCGCGACGAGCGTGACCGGGCTTCTATTTCCCAGTGGCCACTTATTACTCACGCATCGGGCCGCGACGCTCGCAATCTATGCAGCGGCATTGGCAGTTCTCGCATGGCGCAAGTTTCAGTTGGCTGGCGTCTGGAGTTTGGTCTTCGCGTTAAGCGTTATCTGTATTCTCGGCCTGAACATCTTTGTCGCGATCCTGCATGCTTTTACATTTATACCGGTTCTCAGGGCTTTGGCCCCGACCCAATCCGAGTCGCCGTTCCGTGTTACGGAGATTGCCGTCGCGTTGCCTTTCGTGGCGCTTGGCATATTCGCGATCAAAAGGTTCCACGATAGGCCGCCCCGCTCACTTTAATGAGCAAAAGTCGGCCGTCATATTCACACATCGAATTGCAGGTTGTCCGGTAGTGAGTATGAGGGAAGGAGGACATCGGATGGCCACTATTAATCAATTGGATGTGCTTGATCTTGAATGCGTCGTGATGCTTGCGGAGATGCTCAACTTCACAGAAACGGCAAAACGTTTGCACATGACGCAGCCGGGAGTAACGGCGCGTATCAACAAGGTGGAAAAGAATGAAGGATGCAAGCTCTTCGACCGAAGCAAGGGCGTGGTAAGGGCCATCACGCCGGAGGGCTTCGTGTTTGTTGAAGAGGCAAAACGAATCCTTGAAGATTTTCAACGTCTGATTACCCGCACCGAGGCGGCACACCGGGCGTTTTCAGATAGGCTCGCGGTTAGCAGGCCCCACCATGTCGATCTGCAGTTGCTCTCTATCGTGGTTGCAGCGCAGGCAGTCGAAGGCATGCGCATCTCATTCCAGCAGCCTTGCAACTCAGACGAAGAGGCGATTGCGATGCTGCTGAACGGGAAGGCCGACGTGGCCCTCGTCGCGTGGCCCGTCACTGAACCTCTCGTTGCACCTGTCCACTTGACTCACGATACGCTGCTGGCTGTTCTGCCTGAGAACCATGTTCTTCGAGGCCGCACGGAGATTCATCTTGCGGATGTCTGTCACGAGCAAATCATCGGCTCGAAATACCAGTTTCCGGGAATCTTGAAAGATACATTTTTGGCGAAGTGCAAAGCGCTCGGTTCCGGACCGGAATGGTTGTGCGTCACAGCCTCTCCTGCCGAGTCCGTCCACTTGGTGGATACAGGCGCAAGGCCGGGCATCACTATTGTCACCAGGCGGTACTCTGAGGAACTTACGCTGACAAAAGCTGTTTATGTTCCCTTCTCCGATACCGAGATTGCATATGAATATGGTGTGGCCTATCGGCAGTCCGATCACAGGCCGGTACTGAGCACCTTTTTGCAATACCTCGTGGCAAGGTGCCAGCCAGCGCCGGAGCATCGCGGACGGCGTAAGCCAAATGTCCAAGCTACATCAAAGCCCAATCGCAAAGTCGGCTGAAGCTACGCAGATGTAGATTCTGCGCCGGTGTCTGTACTCGAACCACCTTCCATTCGCTATCCGACCCGATGCCTGATGCAGGTAACCGGGGTTGGTGCTTGGTATATGCTGAGAAAGCATTCCTATATTCAGTGCGCGAAGGAGATAACAGAACGATGGCACAGAAAACGATCGGGCGCAGACCAAAGAGAAATCTTGTCAAGGAGATTGATGCAGCGATTGTCCTGCTGACCCGCGTCCGTGCACTTGCGGTGTCCACTGCCGTGTCAGATAGAGCAAGCGAATATGCCGCAAAAGAGGTTTCTGCAGACAAGCAGCTCAAACGGGTACTCAGTTCAGAAGCGCGGGAGAAAATGGCTGCGGCGCAGCGGAAACGCTGGGCCAAGGTCAGGCGTCTGAAGAAACAGACCGAGCGCGCTACGTCTGCGAAGTAATCTCCCGAGCCGCCGGTATCAGTTTCTTTTCAGATGCAATAATTCCCGAACTGCACGAACTCCATCGACTTTGGAAACGTGAATCACCAAGTCGATGGATCTGCGGCATTCATCCCCCACATCGTTGAGCGATACGCCTCCGGAACCGCGCATTGCCAATTGCGACAGACGATGCAACGCATCTTCGACGCCATTGGCATGAATAGTGGTTAGCGACCCGCGATGTCCGGTATTCAAGGCATCGAGAAACACGCGTGCTTCGGGACCACGTATTTCGCCCACGATAATGCGATCAGGGCGGTGGCGCAAGGCCGCCTTGAGCAGGTCGGGGAACCCGATCTGACTTTTGTGAGTATCGAGTTGGGCCTCTGCGGAGATGACATGGGGCTTCCTTATATATAGTTCAGCGACATCCTCGAGGATCAGAATGCGGTCTTCATCGGGAATGAAGCCAGCCAGAACATTGAGCAACGTAGATTTGCCCGAGCTTGTCGCCCCGGAGATAAGCAGGTTATCTCCATGTTGAATGGACGCCGCAAGTTGTTCCGCCTGTGACTCCGTCAGCATCTCCCGCTTGATCAGGTCGTGGATGGTGAAGCCTCGCGACGTGAACCGGCGTATGGTGAGCATTGGCTGCGGATTGACGACAGGCGGGATGAGCGCAGCCATGCGGCTGCCGTCTGGCAGGCGCAAATTGAGGATCGGTGAGTCGGCGTCCAGTTTTTTGCCGAAACGATTGGCAATGACTTCGAGACCTGTCATCAACGCTCCGTCATCAAAACGGATGCCTGGCTGCAATACGATGCGCCCCTTTTCCTCGATCCACACGGAGCCATCGGGGTTAACCATGATCTCGGAGATGGACTCCGATTCGAGCAAGGGTTGAATCGGTTTCAAGAACGGGATGATGATTTCAAAGCTCACGGTGTACCTCGGGTGTTGAAGGAAATGAATTGATAAAATGCCCGTCGTCGCCGGGCGGTGGAATTGTGGGAATCACAAGGCGATTTCCAATGGGCAGTGGGAAGAGAAGAAAAACAGCACGACCGTTTTCCGCGCTTTCCACTGCCCGTCAATTCCACCGCCCATTGGGGGGACTTAGCCAGCTATTCTCCGGGGATCGAAATCGATCTTCTCCTGCTCGAACCAGTTCATGTCGATGGGCAGAAAGTCAGGCTTGAGATAGCAGTATGTCGGAGGTTGCGGACTGGTTCCATCGAAAGCGACAACGACTGCCTGCGCATTCTTCAGATCGAAAAAGGCTTTTTCCTCGAAGAGCGGCTCTTTCTGCTTCTGATACTGTTTGACCGCAGCGACGGAGCCTTTGTTCGCCGAGGTGCGGCCCGAGAGCCATCCCACGTTGGCGTTGGTGGAAGTCTCGGATACGGAATAGCCGATGCGGGTCCGGTCTTCTTTCCCGCACAACTCAGAAGCATAGCGGGCTGTCTCCGGGTCCGAAGTGGTCAGAAACACCTTGCTCCTAAATGCCTGCAAAAGCGTCTTGACGCCTTCGTTGGGTAGAGCATCCTTGAGGCTGGCGACAGACTGTGTGGCGACGATCGGGATGCAGCGCGGCTGTCGGGATAAAGACAAAAATCTGTCATCCCCCGTGGGATTGTCGCCTCCAACAGTGGCGAAGTTCTGATACTCGTCGCAGATGAAGACGGAGGCGCGATAATGCTTCTCCGGTTCGGCGTCCATCCTGGGAATGCGCAGCAGCATGGCGCGCTGATAGTCGACCTTCATCATGGTGCCGATGGTTTTCGCGAGCGCGGGATTGAGGGCCACGGGAAAGTTAAGTCCCACGACCTTGCCCGATTCGATCAGTTCATCGAACGAAGGCATGACCTTGCCATGAGGGTCGGCAGCGCATGGCCTGCCTTCGTAGAGTTCCTTGGGCGGGCAAAAGACGCGGCGCACATCCGGATCGGTCTCGAACAAGGATAGAAAGACAGCGATGCCCTGGACGATCGACGTCTTGACCTCGGAGCGGAAGAATTTCCAATGCTCCCAGTACCAGTATTGGACGCTGAGGAAGCGTTCGCGTTCGGCGGGATCGACCGGCTTGCGGGTGAATACGAGGAATTCGATGGAGGTCTGCTCCGTAAGCACAATTTCGAGTCTCTGGGTCCATTCGGCCAAATAGAGATCTGCCCGCTTGTTCCACTCGAACCCCAGACGCGCGAGTTCCTCTTCATGATCACGGTACGCGTCCTTGTCGATTCCGATGTAGCCGGTCGTACTGAAGCGCGAGCCGATCTCGATCAGCATCTGTTCGAGCTTGCCCGCGCTGATGACGGTGCGGAAAATATCGACCAGCGTCAGG
>JAATGG010000074.1 GCA_015654835.1 Terriglobales bacterium | reverse complement strand
TCCTCAAGAAATTTCAGAGCAGGGGAAGCGAGTGTTGCCTCGGTCATAGATATAACTGTGATGGAAGCGGGGCTCGCTCCGCAATGATCCTGCGTAAAAATGCGAAAGAAAAATTGTTTATTAGGTGAAAAGCCTCTCAACTTTGCAGCACTATAGCGTTTTCGATTCTGCTCTTAACAGAAGAAAGACTTGCGGCGTAGGAGCGGGCTTAATTTCTTGCTGAATCGCTGCTCTGGAGGTCGTCCCGGACCAGGATGACGTGGAGAAAACGCGGGCCGTGGACGCCTTTGATGCGGGTCATTTCGATGTCTGCCGTGGCGCTGGGGCCGGAAATATACGTGGCGAGCGTAGGCGGAGCGGCGCAGCGGGCGAAATATTCAGGGAGAGTCTCGACGACCTGACTGGCGCGAAGGATGCAGAGATGCCAGTCGGGCAGCAGCGTAAGGGCGCGGCGGCCCTCGGCTTCGGCGTGGTGCAGAACGATGGTTCCCGAATCGGCGATAGCGCAGAAGGCTGCGGTCACGACTCCCTGTGCCTGGGCAATTTCGGCGGCAGTCAGACCGTGATCCAGCTTCCACTCGAAGCCGGGGGCGAGCCACGTAGCGGGCAATCCGGCCGGAGCAACCAAGGTATGCAGGCCGCTGGCCGCAAGTTGTGCGGCGATGGCGGCGGGCAGACCTTCGAGAGTCGACTCGACGACTTCGGCGTCGTATTCGCGCAACCGTTCAGTCAAGAGGGCCAAACGGGCTTCGGCAGGCAGCGCGCCCACTTGGTTGTAATCGCGGGGCAAAAGGGCGTATGCGGCGGTATCGGGTTTGCTTTGCTGGCTGCCGCCGGCAGCGGTCCGGATGCGATCCAGAATTAATTTCCGTGATGAAATTGGAGCGGTCATCGGGCGACTGTCTCCTTAGAAACGGAGTTCGAGGAGGGCTTGTTTCGCTTGCTCCACCACTCGTGGAAGGTTTCCTCCGGCAAACCGCGCAGGTCCCGCGTCATGGTCCAGCGGGCGCCCAGCCCGGGCAGGCTATGAATCCATCCGTCTTTGCCTGTGAACGCGCGCAGGGCGATGCGGCCCAGGCGTTGCGCCGCACGAAAGCGGCCAGAGCTTGCAAAAATCCCGTTGGCGACTCTCATGCCGAGGAACATGGGATCGAGAAAGCGAGCAGGCTGCTTGCGCTCAAGATCGGTCACCCGTGCGCGCAGTTCGATCAGCACTTCAGGGATATTGATTTTGACCGGGCAGACTTCATAGCAGGCTCCGCAGAGTGACGACGCATAGGGCAGCGTCTGCGCGTGTTCCAGATGCATCAATTGCGGCGTGAGAATAGCCCCGATGGGGCCGGGATAGACCGAGCCATAGGCGTGGCCGCCGGTTTGCCGGTAAACCGGGCAGGCATTCATGCAGGCGGCGCAGCGGATGCACTTGAGGGTCTGGCGTTCGACCGGGCGGGCCAGCATCGAAGAGCGGCCATTGTCGAGCAGGACGACGTGGAACCGCTGCGGCCCATCGCCGGGCGTAACGCCTGTCCACAAAGACGTATAGGGGTTCATGCGTTCGCCGGTGGCGGAGCGTGCGAGCACCTGCAGAATCACTTCGAGGTCCTGAAAACGGGGCAGAATTTTCTCGATGCCGGCCAGGGTGATCATGGTGCGGGGCAACGTAAGGCACATGCGGCCGTTGCCCTCCGACTCGACTACCCCCACCCCCCCCGTCTCGGCAATCAGAAAGTTAGCCCCGCTGATCGCTGTCGGGATGCTGAGAAATTTCTGGCGCAGATAGGTGCGGGCGGCATCCGCCAGTGTTTTAGGGTCGTCGGTGAGATCGGTGCGGCCCATGCGGCGGGCAAAGATTTCACGGACCTGGCTGCGGTTCACATGCAGCGCGGGAACGACGATGTGCGAAGGCTCGTCGTCGCCCAACTGCAGAATCAACTCGGCCAGATCGGTCTCGAAGGCGTGAATGCCGGCAGCTTCAAGCGCGGGATTCAACTGAATTTCAGCAGAAGTCATGGTCTTGATCTTGATGACTTCGCTGGCTTGCTCCTGGCGCAGCAGGTCGAGAATGATGGCGCGGGCTTCAGCAGCATCGGCAGCCCAGTGAACCACGCCACCGGCGGCGGTGCAGCGAGATTCAAACTGTTCCAGATAGGGGCCGAGGTTTTCAAGGACGTGGGCGCGGATGGCCGAGGCCGCAGATCGCAACTGTTGCCAGTCGGTCTTTTCCGCAACCAGGTGGGCTCGCTTGGCTTGGATTACATCGGTGGCATGGCCCACATTTTTACGCAGTTGCGTGTTGCGCAGCATCGGCAGGGCAGCCTTGGGGAACGGAGCGGCAAGTGTCGGGTCCATGACAGGATGGGGCATGTTAGAGGGTCGCCTCCGCCGGAACCGCTTCGGTGCTGGCAAGAATCTGCGCCAGATGGATGGTCTTCATACCGGCGAACTCCCGATGAAGCGCGCCGCCGATGTGCATGAGGCAACTGTTGTCGAGCGCGGTGCAATATTCGGCGCGGGTGGCCAGCACATCGGTGAGCTTGGCCGAGAGCATGGCCGAAGAGACTTCGGCATTCTTGATGGAGAACGTGCCGCCGAAGCCGCAGCAACGGTCGAGGTTTTCGAGCGGCACCTGCTCCAGCCCGCGAACCTTGGCCAGCAGCCGGAAGGGCCGGTCGCCCAGATGAAGCGCGCGCAGGCCATGGCAACTGGCGTGGTAGGTGACGCGATGGGGAAAGTAAGCGCCCACATCTTCGGTCCCGACCCGGTCGATGAGGAACTCGCTCAGTTCGTAGACGCGGGGCACGAGGGCTGCAAAATCGCGGCGCAGCGTCTCGTTGCCCAGTTCCTCAAAGAGACCGGGATATTGATCCCTGATCATGGCGACGCACGAGGAGGAGGGAATGACGACACTCTCCGCGTCCTGATAGAGGCGGACAAAGCGCTTGGCCTGTGAGAAAGCCTCGCCGCGAAAACCGGTGTTGGCGTGCATCTGGCCGCAGCAGGTCTGCGTGGGGCGAAACTCCACCTCAACGCCCAGCCGCTCAAGAAGGTGGACGACCGCGCGCCCCGTTTCAGGGTAGAGCGTGTCGTTATAGCAGGTAATAAAGAGCGAAGTTCGCATAGCCACTATACCTATAGTGGCAGAGCGGCGCGCGAACGTGGGTGATAGTTGATACAAATCCGAATGGGAAAACAAAACAGGGAACATTCGACTGCCGGAGAGCGAGGCTTCTTCGTGCGGCAAAAGTTTCCATCGTAATCCTGTAGACCGGCGGGGTAGAATCTGTCTCAACAAGAATCAGCAGTATCTGGGGTCTATTTCCCCGGCAGCCGCTTCCGGCAGGGCCACGGGGATTCTCTTTTCAGAGCAAGTGGCAGATGCATGGTCCAAAAGCGGAACCTCTACGAGCCCAGTCCAGAGGCCTGTGGCGTTTTGGGATGGCGAAACGGGACCGGACGCTGCCATGAAAAGGCAATGTGCTGTTGTTGAGGTACTATCCAAGTTTGGATAGCGAGTCAGGCGTGGAGCGGCCGGTATTGGCAAGCCTCTGCTTGTTGTTTGTCCACTGCAATCGATACGGAAATCCTAGTTGCCTCCGAGAAAGGTCCATGAACAACATCATGCGTCGCACACGTCTTCTCTCCTTGTGTTTCCTGGCCAGCCTGTTCTTCACCTGCAGTTCCGCATTGCCGGGGCAGAGCGCAGCCCCCAGCATTCGTATTGTGGAACCGGTGAACGAGAGCCGGCTTGCGACGCTGAAGGGCAGCGTGCATCCGTATGCCATCTCGAAGAACGATCGCGGACGAGTGAGCGGCGATCTGCAGATGGGCGACCTGATCCTGGTGTTGAGCCGCAGTGCCGCTCAACAGGCGGCCTTCGACAAGTTTGTGTCTGCGCAATATGAACTGAACTCTCCCGACTTTCATCGTTGGCTGACGGCGGAGCAGATCGGCGAGCAGTTTGGCCCTGCGGAGACGGATATCTCGACTATCTCGAATTGGCTCATCGGCCGTGGATTTTCGATCGACGAGGTCAGTAAAGACCGTATGTCGATTCGATTTAGCGGATCGGCGAGTCAGGTGGAGAGCGCTTTCCACACTGAAATTCATGATCTGGATGTGAAGGGCGAGACGCATATCGCCAACATGACCGATGTAAAGATTCCCGAAGCCTTGGCTCCGGCGGTTGTGGGCGTGAAAGCGCTGCACAATTTCTTTGCGCGGCCTCTGCATCGGATCGGGCCGCAGCTTCGGCGCGACCCTTCGACAGGCAAGTGGACACCGGTAAACACGGAGACGGCTTTGCCTGCCATCCATGGTTCTAAAGCGGAGGCATCGATCAAATCAGCCCACCCCGATTTTGGCGTAACCTCCGGCAGCAATCAGTACGAATTGATCGTGCCCTACGATCTGGCCACGATCTACAACATCAAGCCTTCGTGGAACGCGAGCATCGACGGGACGGGGCAGACAATCGCAATTGCGGGCACCAGCAACATTGTGCTTAGCGATGTGGCCACCTTTCGCCAGGCAACGGGATTGCCTGCGAATGTGCCCCAGGTAATCCTCACGAATTCCGATCCGGGGACAACCACGCCGGCCCTGGTAGAAGATCGTCTGGAAAATACGCTTGACGTCGAATGGGCGGGAGCGGTGGCGACGGGAGCGAAGATCGTGCTGGTCGCCTCAAGCGCGTCCACGCAATCGACGGACCCCCTGTATCTCTCAGAGAGTTACATCGTACAAAATAAGACCGCCCCGATTATGAACGTGAGCTACGGCGAGTGCGAACTGTTCATGGGAACAGCCGGAAATGCCGAATACAACTCGCTCTGGCAAACGGCAGCCGCAGAAGGTATTGCGGTCTTCGTGTCGACCGGAGACTCAGGTTCTGCCTCGTGCGATCAGGGAGAGGAAACAGATGCAAACTACTATGCCGCGATGTACGGGCTCTCGGTCAACGGCATGAGTTCGACACCTTATAATGTGGCGGTCGGCGGCACGGATTTGAATTGGACCAATGCCAACTGGGCTTCCACGAACAGCAATTTAAACCTCTCCAACGCACTCGGGTATATTCCAGAGGTTCCCTGGAACGACACCATCTCCAACCCGCTCGCCGTTAGCGCACTTAACTCCTCCAATGGAACGAACTATGACGCCGAGAACTGGGCGAATATCATAGCGGCTGATTACTACAATTCCAACTCAATCAACCTGAGCACCTATACGTCGTATATCGAGGCTGACGGAGGCTC
>JAATGG010000067.1 GCA_015654835.1 Terriglobales bacterium | reverse complement strand
GCCGCTACGAACGTGCGAGCACGTTGCTCACATCGAATCGACCTGTAGACGACTGGGGCAAACTGCTGGGCGACAGTGCCGCCGTCACTGCCATGCTGGATCGCTTGCTGAATCACGGCAATGTTCTCAAGTGCGGCCCGCGCAGCTGGCGAACCAAAACCGGCGGCCCTGGAGATGCGCAATGACAAAAGCAAGAGCAAAGACAAAAGCGATTAGGATGCCGGGCAAAGAACGCCCGGCGGCGTCGCGACTCGGGATCCAGAAGCCTCCCACGACGGAGCCTCACCATTGGAATACTGGCAAAGAAACGAAACCCTCCGCCGGCCAGCCCATCGGGCAAACCGCAGAGGGTCTCGATTACCGATTCCTTCGGAGCCAGCCCCGTGTCATCGGCCCTGGATCACTCCGCAAGGCGCGACCCCGGCAGAGCGACTACAACACTAACACGCGATCAAAGGGTCTGAACATCTACGCGCAACTGACCGCCTTGCAAAGCTACACGTCGGCAAGGTAAAACAATCACGTCTTTGGCCACGCTCTATGGCCGCTTTTAACCCGATCATGTATGGCCGGATTTAACCCGATCACCGAGGTCCAAGTAATAGAAATGCTGCCGCATCTTATTTTTGAATGCACGCGACAACCGTGGCCTATCCGTATTTACCAGGAGACCCAGAACCACCTTACGGGAGCCGGGCGCAACAATGCGCGTTTTGGCCAATTTTGGAGAAAGCCCGAAGTTCCTAATGCATTTATGCAGATATTTGACCGCCCCCTCTGCATCTCCTCTCAAAAAGCTCTTTTCATCCGTCGAAAATGTCAGGTCGTCTGCATACCGCGTGTATGTAAGCCCCAGTGTAGAAGAGAGCGTATCGAGTTGTTCATCAAGCTTTATCACGGCCAAATTTGCCAACATGGGACTTGTTGGCGCACCCTGAGGTAGATACCCGATCCTAGCGCAGTTATACCGAGGGATTTTTGTATAGCGTTCCGGACTGCTACTGTCCCTGACTTTGCTGGATTCTCCTATCCGAGTGCAGAGGCGAGCCAGTTCAAGACTGATCAGCGGCAGATAGCCGAATCGCCTGAAGACGTAGTAGACGGAGATCTCCGAAATCGAGTTGAAGAAATTCTCTATATCAAGCTTTATCAACCATCTCGCCGAACAGTGTGGATCTGCGGCGTCCATGATTGATGTGTGACGAGTGTAGGCTTTGCTGGCGACGTGCGGGGTTCCGAGAGAGACTATTCGTTGATTGATCCACCTCTGTGCGCGCATCAACTCAGGATTAGGCACGCAAATCTCCCTGAACGATACGGCCCCCGCCGAACGCTTTCTGATTTTGAATAACCGATAAGGATCGATCAATTCTCTGGAGGCGATGGCACGAAGAAGACCAAAGTCGATATCAGTGATGTGTGCCAAATGGCGGAGCGTGAAGATAGGTGGTAACGCTGGATTTACATGCGTGATCGATTCCGCGATCAGCCGCGCTCGATCCAAGATTGCCGGATCAACGTGTCTTTGTTCCCCTTCGCTCTGATACTTACGAGGACGCCATCCGATCATCTACTTTGACACCCGCAGGGTGAGATATGTCACGGCGAACAGCGAGACATCGAGCGTAGCGCAGCGAAGTGAGGCGTGACATACCTCGCTTTTAGCGTTAGCTACGACGAAGGGCAGCAGAACTCTGCGCCCCCAAATGGCCATAAAGACCAGTCGGCACCGGCGCTCATCGCCGGTGAGACTAGATGATCTTTGATGGCGCCCTCAGGGATTGAGGATAATACGGCTCGGCTACCTCGGGCAATTCGGCCTCGGTCCGTTGCTGCCACTTGCGTGCATGTGTTACTTGGCGTTGACCTTCTTGGGTGAGTCTCCGCTGCGAATCGATAAATCCCAGTCGGAAAGCTGTTTCGGCGCACTGAATCACTTCAGGGATTGTCAGACCAGTCCGTATGGAGAGAGCTTCATCAAATCTTTTACCTCGGCTGAGGGACACGAGGAATAGCAAGAGTGATCGTTGCTCCGCGTCGAGTCTTTTGAGCCAAGGAGAAATGGCCAAGCGGAACTGGCGGAGGCGCTGCAGACGCGATATCGTTTGAGTCAGGCCATCTTGATCGCCGAACTGTCCATTTACATCGATTGTGATCTGGGATGGGAAGAGAGGCCTCCATCTCCAAGGTCCTATTCGTTTGCCTTTTCGGTAGAGAAGCCTTGGCGCGTTGTTCGGTATTCCATGGACGAAAGCGACTAGAGCTCCAGTCCCGCCGCGTCCTAAGGAATCCGTCGGATCGTTGTCGATCGGGTCATATTTCACACAGAGGCGTTTGATCCTGTCAGCTTGTTCTTCGCCAAATGCACTGTCGATTGTGGGGCACGACAGAACGGAGTGAACTGTGGGCTCTGATCGGTGCAGCTTCACTTGTTGCGTCCCAATGGGGGTAGCTGCATACGTCAGCACCTCGAATTCAAGACGGTGGTACGAATGCCAACTGCAGATCGATCTTACGCGCCAAGCTGATTCAAGGTATTTCCATATCCGATCGCCACTTCCGATCAGGTCAGTGAGAATAAAGAACCGTGAGATATGACGATCACGAAAAGCCTTGGCCGATGGATGGATTTTGAATCGCGAAGGGTCTGCTTTAGTCAGCTCAGAGGCGATTTGAGCGACGATGCCTTCGCTTCCAATGCGTGGATCATATGCTCGTAGGGGTTGGACGGGCCACAGGGAAGCACCATAGGCGCGCTTAACGACTCTACGGCTCTCCTTAAATAACCGTTGTGGAATCCCTTTGCTTTGCCGAAGTTCACGTTCGACGAATAACCCGACTTGTGACGAAGGGCCTGCAGCATCGGCTCGCGTCTGTATCAGTGTGCGCAGACCTTTGACGAACTCCTCATGCGGTATGGGCCGGATCGCGTCGATTAGGGCGGCCGCGTCCTTTTGATCTTCCCCGTCAAATTGTGAAACCCAATCGCTTCCCCGATCAGTCAGAGATAGATTTTTGAAAGCTGTCATCGCTGGGCCATCCGGTCCCGTTTCGCCGTACAATTCGGCAAAGGATATGGACCATCGTATTGCCGAACTACCTATAGACGCAAAATGTCCCCTAAAACCGACTAGCGTACCGGTCGGACAGCAGCCTAAACGCTGACTTAGATCCGGCAGCATGCGTCACGGCTGGCGCTCTTTCGGAAACGAATTTTGTACCGTTTTTGTACCGCCGACTCGGGATAGGTGACATTTGTGGCATAGCAGTAATATTTAGAATATGTAACTTACGCTACATCAAGGTGGCGGAGTGGTTCAAGAGATGTCACCGAGGCATCCTTGACCATCTGATGCTAAAGGCACTCATTCCCAGGCCTGTGAGTAGGGATGGTCCTTGAACAATTCGGGCAGTCCGGAGGTCTGTTTGAATCTCAGAATCTCGTCCACATCCATCCCCAACTCCGTAGCTATTTCGAAGTCCTTCCAGCCGGCACGCACCAGATCCGCGACAACCTGGGTCATCGGGATAACACCGTGAACTCCCCGGGCGCGGTTATGTCTGATCGTTGCCGCCATGCGGTTGCTTCGATTCCCCCGCCATGCATTGATCAGCGTGATCGGAAGATACCCAAAGAGACGGTCACGGATCAGCTGGTTTTCCGTTCCCACGCGCTTACGGTGGAACCCATCCACGATTTCCAAGTCGGCTTTGTTATGGGGCTCTCGATAGGCCACGATCGGCTGAGTATAACCGTCCGCTTCAATACTTCTGGTCAGCAACGTCATCTCTGGAGGCGCTACTGTATTTGGATTGTAGTCATTCCCCTTCACGTGATTTCCTGCAAACCAGAGAACACAATCCACCGGTTCTCCACGGAAGGGGCTGTGCTCATGAAGCAGTAGCCGTATGCTGTTCAGAAGGCGGACTCGTCTCCTGAGCGGCAGACCGTCCAGTTTCTGAAACAGGGACCTGGCTTCCGCCAGCAGTTTGTTGTCCTCGGTTGAATCGTCCATGGCTCCTCGCCGTTCGAATTAGCTTGTGCCACTGGCCCCGGTTGCCGGTGGCTTCGAATCCAAGGTTATGAAGGTAGGGAATACTCGCCCCTGTCACTTGGGCGTGTACTGGCAGGGATTTGCTGTCGGCGAATCCGAGGACCAGCCTGAGCATAGCGCGAAAGATCCCGTGCCCCCTGTGAGTAGGATCCAGGTAGCCGTGGTGCAGCACTACGGATCCATTTCTGAGTTCGAAGCTCAGGAGCCCTGCGGCTGTCGACTCGCCCTGCTTCTGGGCAATCAACCACCGGTAATGGGGGCCGTCGTTCAGAGCATAGCCTCCACACTCGTGCCGCACCCGGGGCGAAGCCAGGTAGTGGCCGATCAGAGCGAACAATTCCGTTGGGCTCGAGCGGCTACGCATCAACCGCAATCGATACTCCTGATAGACGATTTCCATTCCATATCCGTCCCGACAAGGATGTCGGCATCCTGCTTCGCATATCCAAAGCTGAGGGATCTGGCCAGATCGAGCTTCAGGATAGAAACCGCGACGCGACGCCAACTGGGTTGCTGTTTCTTGTTTTCAAGCGATGGCTCACCGGCATCGGGCCAATTGTCCAACGTATATCCGTGACGTTCCCACCAATGAATGAACACCTGGAGCCTTCGCTCGTAGATACACCGCATCGACGCCGGCAGTGTCAGAAGAAGGAACTCACAATACTGCTTCCACGTCGTGAATGTCGGCGGCAAACCAACGCCACCGCGGTACCCCAGAAATTTCTGCCGGCTGTAACGCGCCGCATAATTGGCTCCCTCCACTCTCCGGACAATACGAAACCAGGTGTCCGGCTCGATCTTGTGAAACAGGTCCAGCCCTTTCCGCTGATCGTCCCCGAAGGGTTGACAGATACGCATCTGGGAAAACGGCATCCCGGTCTGGTACATGTAGTCGTAAAGTCGGTTGTAGGGCAATCGATGGACATGGATGTAGCGCCAGATATCGCCGAAGTGCCAGTCGTAGATCGGATAGAACGAGACAGAGGAGCCCGTTGCGCTATGCCTGGAAGACCAGCTGATTCCATGAAATGCTGCCTTCTTGATCTGCTCGCGTTTTCTGACGGCCCGATAGCGATTCAACGATTCATCGGCGCGGATGCCGACCAGAAAAGCCATCGATCCCTGTTCTGCCATCCACTCGTCGAACGCTGGGACAAACTCCTCGAACTCCATGCGGTAGCGATAGAAGGGGAAATAATCCTGGCTGCTGATCACCGACGGATGGTCCGGCAGCGACCGTACCCAGTCCGCTTCACGCCCAGGTTCCCAGGCGCACCAGTAGGGTTGTGTCGCGCTGGAAGCATTGCGTAGATTGATGGGAAGACACACCCACCATGGCTTTACGTCCGGAATCGAAAACATCTGCGCGACGTGGTCAATCGTCGTCCGATATTGCCCTTCGAGGTCGAGCAGGAATGCATGAACCGGCGTGCGCTTCCTCTGCCTCGCGACCTCGAGCGCCAGATGCAGCAGGACCGTTGAATCTTTTCCACCGGAAAATGCTACACACACTCGTTCGAAGTTGTCGAACACCGCGTGCAGGCGCGCGATCGCTGCATCGTAAACGTTTTTGTCGAGATAATGTTTACCAGTAGCCTTCATCACACAGCCAAAGCAATGGCGCTGTTCACTCCCATGAGCAGCGCACAAATTCACATCCAGGCCGGAATCCGCACACGGTCTTTATTTTGTTTGACGAAATGCAATGGCAATTCTATTCACAATATTTTGAATCAACGGCTCGCGGCCTGTCTGCAGCCACCGCAAGGAAGATCGTAAAGAATGCGTTCGACCGTTGCATCATGATCACATCACCCTGTTGCATCAAGCGCGAGGTTCGCAGCAACAGATAAGCAAGCAGGATGGCCCAATCAGGAATGCAAGGTCCGTCCACGTCCATGGAATGCAAAACACCGAGACAATGAATATCGAAAATCCCGTCGCCATGTCCAGTGGCGGGACAACGATTTTCCTGACCGAAGCGTCGCTGCAAACCACTCCCGCATCTGCTGCCAAGTGATGGCCGTAGCGAGGCCAGCAAGTGAACCGAGAACCCGCATCCCGACATGAAAACATTGTGTAGATTTAAGCGATCTGCCTGCCCGGATCCTTTCCGGCTGATTGATCGAATACCGCTTCGACGGCAATCTTGACTACGGCATGTGGTGCAGACAGACCTTCCTGAAGCTCTGCCACTTGCTTGCAGGCGGCCTCGAAAAGTGGGCCGGAATCGAGCGGTTCGGCCGTCCCCTTCAGTTGATGTCCCTCGCCGGAGGAAGGGTCTGGGATGGTCACTGCGATTTGTTTGTTCTCCGGCAGGTTCTGTCTGGTCTTTCCCGAAAACGAAAAATCCTGCATATACAACTCGTGTCTATCGTCCAGGAGCCAGTTTCGAGTGTCTCTGCTACCCGCAGCTGGTTCTTCTTCGTGGCATTCGCCTGATCGTGCCTAGTCTTCTCACTCGCCGGTAATTTCAGGGCGGCCGTGTTTCCGCACTCGGCGGAAGAACAGGGCTAGCGGTATGCAGAGCAGGGAAAGGAATCCCAATAAACGAAAGTTGTCGCCATAAGCAAGGAGAGACGCTTGTTGCTGGAGGTTGGCATAAAGCGTGCCTAATGCCTTTTGATGAGCGCCGTAGGGGTCCGTTCCGCCGGAGGAAAACTTTGCCTGCAGACCATTAAGCATTGCTACGACAGCGGGCGTCCCGGCTGTGACATTGGCCGCCAGGTAGCCCTGATGGGTCTGAGAGCCACGTTCCAGAAATGTAGTGACGCTCGCAATCCCAACACTTCCCCCGATATTGCGCATCAGGTTGTAGATGCCGGCAGCATTGCCAATCTCCTCTTTGCGCAGCCGGCCCATGGTCATGGTGGTGAGAGGAACGAAGATGAATCCGCCGGCAAAGCCGTTGATCAGGTTCGGTAATGCCACGGAAGCCATGGAAATTCCGAGATTAATATGGCTCAGTAAGTAGATCGAGTAGCCCATGATGCCGAAGCCGCACGCCAGTAGCAAGCGGCCGTCGACTCGATTAACGAGCCATCCAACCACCATCATTGAGACTATGGAACCAATGCCGCGTGGACTAACCGCCAAGCCACTGTCTAGCGCGGGATACCCCATGAGGGTCTGGAGGAATAAAGGCAGAAGAGCCGTGAGTCCGTATAGGACGAAGCCGTAGGTGACGTTGATGAGTGTTCCCGTACCGAAATTGCGATTGGCGAGTATACGCAGTTGCACGATTGGATCGCGGCTCGTGAATTCGCGGACGATGAAACCGATCAGGGCAATCAAGGAAATGACGGCGGTCCATCGTATCCAGGTCGCCCCGAACCAATCCGCTTCCTGGCCCTTGTCCAACAGCAACTGCAACGTCCCTAGCCAGACGGCCATCATTCCGAAACCCAGATAATCGATCGCGCCCAGGAATGCCTGCTTGATATATGGAGGGTCTTCGATAAACATGTTGGCCATAAACAGGGCTAGTACGCCCATGGGGAGATTGATATAGAAGATCCAGCGCCAGGAATAACTGTCGGTGATCCATCCCCCAAGCGTCGGGCCAATCACCGGGGCAACCACGATGCCGACTCCATAAACGGCCATCGCTGTGCCTTGCTGCTTCGGCGGAAAGCTCTCAAGCAGGATGGACTGGGCCAGAGGCTGCATGCCGCCCCCGCCCGCACCCTGCAGGATTCGGGCGACGATCAGCATCGGCATGTTGATGGCAATCCCGCACAGCAGGGAAGCTCCTGTAAACACCACAATTGAAATCATCAGCAGGCGCTTACGCCCGATGCGCCGAGTGATCCATGCGGTGGCGGGAAGCATGATGGCGTTGGAGACGAGATAACTCGTTAAAACCCAAGTTGACTCGTCTGTGGAGGCCGAGAGATTTCCTGCGATATGAGGCAAAGCGACGTTTGCTACCGAGGAGTCAAGCACGGTCATGAAGGTCGCAATCATGACCGATACTGCGATCATCCACGGGTTCCCTGAAGGACTCCATTCAGCCGGTTGCGACTGCGTTTCCTGCGGCGTGTTGCTCAACGTGCCCATTCAATTCCCGATCGAAATCGCGTCCTGCAGCGAGGGCGCCGGCAGGGGCGCGCACAATGGGGCCGCCGATGCCGGCTGTGAATGAAGGACCCTAGTCGCGCTGAACTGGGTTCGGCCCACGCGCATCGTTCCATGACCTATGGAACTTCAACTCAGGTCCCGGCTTCTTGGTCACCGGCCGATACCCTGGTCCCCGCAAGTCTTTCTTGTAGCTGACCAAGAAGTCATTATAATATACTTTAAGGTCATCAACGAGAACGAACACTGGCGGCAGGAGCGCATGGTCCGAAAGTTAACCAAGACGAAGCAGCAAGTGGTGTCCGACTTTCGCCGTACGGAGATCATCGATGCGGCGCGGTCAGTGTTTGCACGCAAAGGATTTGCAAACGGGATCATCGATGAGATCGCGAGAGAGGCGGGAATTGCCAAGGGAACGGTCTACCTCTACTTCCGCTCAAAAACAGAGATATATCGGGCTGTTCTCGATCGCGACATGGAATCCCTGAATAAAAGCATCTTGGAGCAGATTGATGCGTCACACAATCTGAAAGACAAGATCAGGGCATTCACTCTTGCTCGCCTGGAAAACGCAGAGGTGAGGAAGGAGTTCTTTCGGATCATGGATACGGAATCCGGAAGCTTGTCGTACACGCGAAGGCAATATCGCGACTGGCTCCGCGAACCTGTGCTCCGGCTGGCTTCCGCTATCGGAGATGCTGCTGAACGAGGGGAGATACGTCGCGTTCCATCCGAGAAAGTCGCATGGATCATCGCGGACATGACCAGAGGAACAATTCAGCGGAGGCTGTTGGGCCAATGCGACACAACGCCGGGGGAGGACTCCGAGTTTGTCTTCAGTTTCATTTGGGCAGCTCTGGTAACCGGTGCAATCCCCGCAGGAACCTGAGAACGTTCTGCATCCTCATCGATGTTCATTGCGCAGGTTGATGTTGATAAGCAGAAGTCGACTTGAGGCTTTAGCGTTGAGGATGAAAGTCACCTTGACAATGCTCAGCGACTCTGCATCTGGAAATCCGGTGGCGGCAATCGATAGCTGGTCTTACGCACGATTTCGATAAGTGCACCGATGAATGGAAGGGGATGCTCATGCCTTTGAAGACATTGTTTCTAAATCCGCCCTCGTTCGAGAAATTTGACGGCGGCGCGGGCTCGCGCTGGCCGGCTACGCGAGAAATCGAGTCTTACTGGTATCCAGTATGGCTCGCATATCCTGCCGGCCTGCTGGAGGGTTCCCGCCTTCTTGATGCATCCCCGCACCATGTCTCCCCTGAGGAAACGATCAATGCCTGCAAAGACTACGAGTTCTTGGTGCTTTTCACCTCCACGGTCGGTTGGAGCGGCGATCAAAGGCTTGCGGAATCCATCAAGAAGGCCAATCCTTCGATCCACATTGCCTTTGTAGGCCCACCGGTCACCACGTCGCCGGATCGTGCTTTGAGCGAGTGCCCGGTGCTGGACTTTGTTTGCCGCAGGGAGTTCGATTACGCGGTGATCGAGTTCGCCCAGGGCAAGCCGCTCAATGAGATCCTCGGTGTCAGCTATTTGCTGGATGGCAAGGTCGTCCATAACCCCGACCGCCCCCAGGTGGACAATCTGGACGCGATGCCGTGGGCCACCAAGGTGTATAAGCGCGACCTGGATGTGACGCGCTACAACGTGCCCTTCCTCCTTCACCCTTTTGTCGCGCTCTATTCGACACGCGGCTGCCCGGCGCAGTGTACTTTCTGCCTGTGGCCGCAAACGCTGAGCGGACATGCGTGGCGCAAGCGGTCTACGGAGGACGTTGCCGCGGAACTGGCCTGGGCTAAGCAGAACTTTCCTGAAGTGAAAGAATTTTACTTCGACGACGACACCTTCAACATCCAGAAGGCGCGCACCATCGAGTTGTGCGCGAAACTCAAGCCGCTGGTCCTCACCTGGAGTTGCAACTCGCGCGTCACCACGGACTATGAGACGCTCAACGCCATGAAGGAGGCTGGCTGCCGCCTGCTCATCGTGGGCTTCGAGTCGGGCGATCCACAGATTTTGAAGAACATTAAGAAGGGCGCGACGGTTCAGCGTGCACTCGACTTTGCCCGTGACTGCCATGAACTCGGTCTGATTCTTCACGGCGACTTCATTCTCGGGCTTCCCGGCGAAACCAGGGAGTCAATCCACAACACGATTAAGTTCGCGAAGCGGCTTGACTGCGAGACTATCCAGGTTTCTATCGCGCATGCCCTTCCCGGCACTGAGCTTTTCGACTACGCGGAGCAGAATGGCTTCATCACCAACGATGCCATGTCCGATGAAGCAGGGCACCAGATGGCCCACATCGAGTATCCGGGCCTGCCCACCGAGTACATCATGGAGATGGTCCACAAGTTCTACGACGAGTATTTCTTTCGCCCCAAAGCCGCTCTCAGAGTTGTATGGCGGGCCATCATCAACCACGATATTCCCCGTCTATACACGGAAGCTCGCTCGTTCATGGAACTTCGTGCTCAACGCAATAAGGCTGTTCGCGATGCCAGGGAAGCGAATGCTCACACAGCGCGTTCCAACTTTGCGGAAAGGGACGGCAGAGCTTAGCTCTGCATCTCAGTTTCTTCTTTGAGCGTACTGTGAGGCTCCATCGCTACCACCGGCCATTGTGGTCTGCCGTCATATGACGGGTGAATGGCCGTTGGCGACAATCCCACTACGCTGTGCCTGGCGATTGTCACAGGTCCCTCTTGACGGCAAATTTCCAGGCGAGTATTTCCCCCCCTGCACTCCGCGGTAAAGGGGTTGAAGATTGCCGCAGCCTGACATCTCTCCATGTCAAAGAAGTGCCTACTGCCTCGGATTCAGCTGATTCGGGTTGCATCTTTCGCGTCAGCACTGAAAACGATGCCCAGAGCAGTCTTGATGAGGTCGAAGCCGGCTTCCACATCCTTGTTCTTCGGCGTCAGCAGGTGCTGGAGCGATATTCCGAAGGACGCGGAGAGGATGAAGTGCGTGATCGCGGATGAGGAAAAGGAGGCAAGCTTCTGGTTGGACTTCTGCTTCTGAGTAATCTGCTCTTCGATTGCTCGAGCTATGCCTGCAAGGAACGCTGTCACCTGTTTCTTAAATTCCGGCGATGCCATCGCAAAGTTGAAAAACTCCAGAAAATTCCGGTAGAGATCGGCATTCTCTTTCAAGAGCAGGCGGTTGTAGTCAATCAATCTCTCCAGCCGCTCTTGAAAGCTAGTTGCATTCCGCAGCTTAGCCGCTAGATTTTCGGCGTATTCCCGTTGCATGCGTTCGAGAACAGCCGCGAACAGGCCATCCTTGTTGCCGAAGTAATAGCTCAGCTGGCTTAAGGCTACCTCGGATTCTTCAGCGATTTCGCGCAGTGTAACTGCACCCCATCCGCGGGCTGCGATTGCCCGATAGGCCGCATCCAGAATGCGGCCCGAAGTAATCTCTCGTTTCAATGTGGTTTTCATTTACCCTGCTGTCGTCTCCTGCTCGGTCGTACTGCAATCCACAAAACAGGATAAAGGAGCCGGAACTCCTGTTTGCTGACGGGTTTCAAAAAGCGCGGTGCGAAAATGGCGATTGTCCACTGTGAATGCCGGAAAGGTCGGGCCAGGATAACGGCTCACAGACTCTGCGATCGCAAGCATCTTCGCTCGCTGACAGAGCGCGGCGAGATCCGCTCCTGTCAGCCCGGCAGTGCCGCCCGCTAGACCGGCAAAATCCACATCGGTTGCAAGCTGCGCCGGGCGGGTGTGAATTTTGAGGATCTCCAGTCGTGCCTCCCGATCCGGCAGCGGCAGTTCGATGACCAAATCAAAGCGTCCGGGGCGTAAAAGTGCCTGATCGATCAGATCGGGGCGATTGGTAGCGGCAAGCACGACAACACCGGATGGAGCACTGTCGATCTCAAGGAGCAATTGGCCCACGATACGATTGCCACTGCCCCCATTGTTGTCGCCAGCGCCGCGCGCCGGAACAACCGCGTCCATCTGGTCGAAAAACAGGATAGATGGAGCCGATTGGCGAGCTCTGCGAAAGACCTCGCGGATTCCACGCTCCGACTCGCCGACCCACCTAGAAACTAGTTCCCGTCCGTTTACCACGATGAAGTTGACTTCAGTACCTCCCGCGACGGCCTGCGCCAGAAGTGTCTTGCCGGAACCCGGCGGGACATAGAGCAGTAGTCCTCGCGGTGGATCAATACCGAGTTGACCGAAGACTTCCGGATGACGGAGCGGCAGTTCCACCATCTCCCGAACCCGCGCCACCTCGTCCGCGAGACCACCTACTTCCGCATAGGCATCCGAATGCTCTTCCGCATTCAAGACCGATATGCTTGTCTTCGCATCGATGACCACGGGCCCATCCGGAACCGTTTCGATCACTCTCAGCCAACGGCTTTCACTATAGCCATCACCAGATACGAAATTGCCTTTCATGACAGCCTGACCACGTAGATCGAGATGCCGTCGCTCTGCTTTATCGGCTGGGCCCGTTCGATGAAACAGCTTCTTCCAAAAACCTGAGGAGTTCCTATCCATTTGCTCCATGGCGTTCGGCCGCGTCATCGATAAGAGGGTGACACCCTTCGCCGTTTGAGCAACCGTAGGAGCGACTGAGACTTGATCTCCGGGATCAGCCCCTGCACTAGCGCAAAGCAGACGGCTCATCCGCACACCGCCCGGGCTATAGTTGCCCACGAGGGACTTCACACGAGCCAACGCTATTGCCACTCCCTGGACTGCAACCAGAGCGCCTTCCCCGATCCCTGAAGCTTTCATATCCAGAGGATGCATCCCCAGAGCGGTCCCCCCGCCGGCGAGAGGGCTCACGTGGAGGGAGATCTGTTTGTCTGCGGCGCTCGGCATTATCTCCAACCTAACCAATGGACTGGCTGTGGCTGAGGGCTTGTGCAAGCGCCGGAGTGGCCGGAATCTTCGCGCGCTTAATGTCCTTCACCATGTAGGGCCCAATGATCGCCGTGAACAGCCCGTAGCTGATGAAGGCGACATGGAAGGACCAGTAGCCGTTGATGGCAAAAGGACCGGACTTAAAGTACGGCAGGAAGGAGAGGGGAAGAAACGACAGGCCAGAAAAGAGCGCCAGCGCCGCAGCCCACTTCGGCATCAGGGCAGGCTTTGTCTTGTCCGCCATGACAAGGACGAAGAGCGCAGCTACCTCGACCGTAGTGATCATGTAGGTCATGTCGTAGACATACCACGCCATGAAGTGAACGGCCTTGATCAGTTCGGGGCTGACGGTTCCAGCCATCTCGGCGCACCAGGCCCACAAGGCGGGGGCAAAGATCAGCACCCAGCCGGTGAGCAGCCCTCCGGCAAGTTGAAGAAGCGATAAAATAGGCGTTTCTTCCCGACGCCACATCTGCACAGTGAGCTGGCATGCCCAGACCAGATAGAGAATGCCGGTTGCCGCCGCCAGCGACTGTCCCAGTAGGATGCTGCTCTGGTACTTCAGGTAAAAGTTGTCGACAAGCTCCTGTGGGGTGAATGCGGGATTGGGCGGCGGATAGTTATGGCCAAGCACACACCAGGTAAGGCCGTACAGCACCACGAACGCCGGCCCGCACCAGGCGCAAAAGATTTGAATCCGTTTCGAGAGACTTTCTTCCATGATTTTCTCCTCATGATTGAGGAGGAAGAATCTTTTGCCTCCTCAAACTAGTACGAACGTCCGATTTATTTATACGGCGAAAGAGAAATTCCGTCAAGAGGTCCTTTCGAAGGTTAGGCATTCCAGGTTCTGTTTTAGCGAATGATCCTGAGGATGCGGACTTGAAGCAGGAGAGAGGGCGCTATCAATCGCGGCGCGCCGAACCTGTTTTTGAGATGTCCGTTGAGAGCGCCTGTTGGTTCGCTCATGTAGAGCTACATGTCGCCTCTATTTCTTGTTCACAACGTCTGTACCGACAGTCTGATGCGTTTGGCTAATATCTCAGCAAGACCGATACCTCCAAGTCCTGCGGCGAGATGAAGCCATTGCAACGCCAATTGGAACTCACCCAGTTGGAGTCGTAATTGCACTAATCCCACCACCGGAATCCCAGCCCCTACGACAACTGCAAACAGAGCCAGACCGGTCGCGAGCAAGCGCGCCTGAAAAGCCAGACCCCAGACAGCGATGACCAACAGACCGCCAGCAGCGATATGGATATAGAGCGGTACAGTGTAACCAGCCCAGGACAGAGTGCCTGAGCCCAGAGCAAATAATCCACACAGGCGCGCCACAAGAACCATGGTCTTAACGATGGATTCTTTCATTCCGAGGACATTCCTCCTTCCGGCTGTCGGCCACCGGGCTATGCAAATCCTGTTCTGGAGACCGATTCATACAACAGTGGCCAATATATCCTCACATTTACGCATTCCTCGCAAGCGTCTCCGGCAATGCCTGGAGTTTCGAGATCAGCTCGTCAAGCGATCTTTTCAATGCAACTGCCTTCTCCGGGGAGTAGCTGATAGCTGCGTTTAGACTTTCGGGTATGCAGGCGCAACGCCCCTTTAGTAGAGTTCCAGCTTTGGAGAGGCTGATTTCTACGACACGCTCGTCGGTAACGCTGCGCGTGCGGCGGATGTAGTTGAGATCTTCCATTCGCTTGAGCAGCGGCGTCAGAGTATTAGAGTTCAGCAGCGCACGCTCCCCAATGTGCGATACCGAACAAGGCGCATCTTCCCACAGAATCAGCAACACGACGTATTGCGGGTAGGTCAGGCCGAGTGGCTCAAGCAATGGCTGGTAGAGGCGCGTAATCAGCCGGGAGGCCGCGTACAGCGGAAAGCATAGCTGACGGTCAAGACGCAGGTTATTTGCCTTTGCTGTGACCAGCGGTGGCGTTTTCTTCATCTCACTTCTCAACGGCCTTCCGGATTTCATTTTCCATCTTCTCCGGCCGCGTCAGCGGTGCAAACCGGCGCAACGGCGTACCGTCCCTTCCGATTAGAAATTTTGTAAAGTTCCACTTCACAGCGCGTCCGAAGATGCCGGGGAGTTTCGCGGTGAGCCAGACAAAGAGTGGGTGGGCGTGCAGCCCCTTCACTTCGATTTTCTCAAACACCGGAAAGGTCACGCCGTAGTTAAGCAGGCAACCTTCCTTGATTGAGGAGGCGTTGCCCGGTTCCTGATTGCCAAACTGATTGCATGGGAAACCAAGCACAACGAGGCCGTCCTTCGAGTACTTACGATAGAGCATTTCAAGCCCCGCGTACTGAGGAGTAAAGCCGCACTTGCTGGCAGTGTTTACTGCAAGGACCAATTTGCCGGCGAACTTCTCCAGGGACACTTCCTCGCCGCCTAGCGTACGCGCGCGAAATTCATTCAATTCGCTCATGAATATCTCCTCAGCCAGTGTTCAGGCCAGAGTCAACTCAACATCGACGTTGCCGCGAACGGCATTGGAATAAGGACAAGCCGCATCCGCCGCTTTGAGCAACGCCTCGGCTTGCTCACGAGGCACTCCTTGGATGGTTACATCGAGCCGCACCGCAAGTCCAAAACCGCCGCCTTCCCGTGAACCGATGCCTACAGTGGCATCAACGCGCGTACCACTCAATTCCACTTTCTGCCGCGCGGCCACAAAGTTGAGCGCGCTGTCGAAGCAGGCGGCATACCCGGCTGCGAAAAGCTGTTCTGGATTCGGCAGAGTTTCGCCCGTGCCCCCGAGTTCCTTCGGCATCGCAAGTTGCAGGTCCAGTGTCCCATTGCTGGTGGTGACGTGTCCGCTCCGTCCACCGCTGGCCGAAGCCTTGGCCTCGTACAAAATCTTCATTTCTCCTCCTGCGTATATCGCACGCGATAGAATCGCATACGATGAGTATGGAGAGCCGCTTCGATTCCGTCAAGGGCCGACTGGATGATTTGAGCAAGTCTCGTAATCAGGGCGAGATGAAATTGAAGTATTTTCAGGTTCTCTGCAATAAAGACGAATCACTCACGTCAATCAAATGAGAGAAATCGGCGGGCATGACGTATGGCGGACGAGCCGAAGGCGGCTGGCGGAGATATTCACGCGGGAAAGGTCTCGCTTTCTGCGTTTCGTGCAGCAGCAGCTCTTTGATCGGGACGAGGCGGAGGACATCGTCTCCGAGGTGGCCTTCAATCTCCTCCGGCGAGCAGACGTAATCGGCGAAATCGAAAACCTGACTGCGTACTTCTATCGTTCGTTATCGAACCGCATCGTCGACCATCGCAGGGGCCAGATTATGACGGTCCGGATCGGCGGCCAGGAGGAAGAGTTCGCTCCGCTCGAGATTCCCGACGAGAGGCTTGGACCGGGCGAAACACTGGAGCAGCACGAATTGCGAGACCGCCTTTTTAGGGCGATCGGTAGGCTTGCCCCGAAGGAAAGAGCCGTGTGGCTTGCTACTGAGGTAGACGGGCGCAGCTTCCGGGATCTGGCCCAGGAGTGGCACGAACCTATCGGAACATTGCTGTCGCGGAAGAGCCGCGCGTCAGCGACATTGCGTCGTCTGCTTTCCGACTACAGAAATCGATGACTTGAGGTATTGAGATGAATTGGAATCATGAACATGTGGCTGATTCAAAGCATGGGAAGGTATACCTGATCGTGGTGCATGTGGCATTTGCCGTGGGCATGGCCGGTCTGCTCGCGCTCTTCTTCGGGTACTTCGTGATGCTGCTCTGGAATGCCGTCCTGCCCGGACTGACAGCCGTTCACGCGATCGACTACTGGCGAAGCGTCGGGCTGCTGCTGCTCGCCCGCATTCTTGTCGGCGGCATCGGCGGTCACGGCAATGGACATCGACACGGGCACCGTCAACGACGTGAGGCATGGCAAGAGTACGACGAATGGTGGCAGAAGGCAGGAAAGGAGTCCTTTGAGAATTTTGCCGACGGCCAGCATAAGAGCGAATAACCATTCAGATACCGATGCCCCCTAAGCACCAGCCTGAATCGAATGCCACGGGCGAGTTTCCTTTTCCCAGTGCAATAAATTCCGCAGAATCCCGTCCTCCGTAGTAAAGGGAAACAGAAGAAAGATTGCGGAGGAAATATGTCACTCACTCTACGCGCAGATACCACTCTCGGAGCAGTTGCTCGCGGGATGATCCTGGCAGTGCCACTCGGATTTGTTCTCTTCTATATTCTGCCTCCGATTCTGGCTCGTCTATTTGTAAGGCTGGGCTGGCTGTAACGGATGAAATTCATGCAATAACGTGGCGGATGCCACGTCTCAGAGTCAGGTTAACTAACCTTATGGGAGTTGCGCTCATGGTGGAACAGAAGATTCTCGATGCATTTCAAACAATGTGGGGCCCGTTTCCAGAACCGGTCATGCTGGTTCATAAAGACCGCACGATTCTGGCGGTGAACGATCTTTGCCGTAGTGTTGGAACTCCAACCGGTGTCAAATGCTTTTCGCTCAATCCCGAGGCGGTCACGACTACCTGCAAGCAGTGCAAAGCGAATCTCGCGCTTCGAGAGCATCGGACGGTGTGCACCGAGAGCACGCAGAACGGCAAGCGGATCATCGGGTACTGGATGCCGCTCAAGGAGGAGAAGGACGTGTACGTTCATTTTGGCGTAGGCTGTGCCGAGTCCATGGGCGTCCAACCACACCCGACAATCAGGGATGCAAAGACCGAACTCGTACCCCTCATGCATTAACACTGAGGAAATCACTCCGGACTGTTCCAGCATTGATCCACTGGCATGGCATCAACGAACCGCGATGCAGGACCAAGCAGCTTGTTGTCGTCGATGCGTGGAGCAGCAAAGGACGCCGACTCGCATTCGCATATAAAAACAGAGGAGACTTTGTTCATGACTAGTATTCCGAAAGAAGTACAGGACTTTCTGCCCGGCAAGCTCGCCTGGGTAGCAACCTCGTCCCCAAGCGGCGAGCCGAACGTAACACCAAAAGGCACGTTGAAGCTGCTCGACGAGCAGCACATCACTTTTGCTGATTTGTTTGCTGGAAAGACCCGTCAGAATCTTCGCGACAATCCAAAAGTTGCTGTTACAGTGGCCGACCTCACCACAAATAAGGCATACCAGATAAAAGGAGTTGCCGAACTCGTTGAATCTGGTGTTCTGTTCAGCAATATAGCTAACGCGCTCAAGCAATCCCATCAAGGACTGCCGGAACCTCGCTATGTAGTCAAGATTGCTGTGGAAGCAGTTTTTGATCAGTCCGGTGGTCCTGAGCCGGGAAAGCAGATTGCCTGAAAGAGTTGCTTGCCTCCCGTGCTTGAAGAGCATTTTGTTGACAGTCAGTGCCGCTGACGCGCGCCAGACCTCGTGTCAGCGGCGGAAGATTGCTGAGCCCACCATGGGAGCGACCTTGACGTGAATAAATCACTTACAACCGCCATGATCATGATGGTACGTCTTTGTGGGTTAATAGCGGTGAGCACAGGAATTTTCTCTTGGTTCGCAGGCAGCGTGCTTTTGTTGCATATCGCTCCGGGATCCTTGCTCGCAATTTCCCTTTTCACTCTGGCTATTCAGGGACACTCAGTGATGCGCGGATTATCAGCGCTGGGAATAGTGATTGCAGTTCTCACTCCGCTATTAGGATTACTTGAACTGAGGCCATGCTTAGGTAACATGCAATGGACGCTCATGTGGTTCCATCCAATCGTTGGAGTGGGCGGCATCGCTGTGGCGGAACTGCTCACCAAACGTATTAAAGCTGTCCGCAAGGTGTGAAGGCAGCAAGCCTCACGCGCCAGCAGATCATCGACAAATATGTCTTTTCACGGCGGGTTCCTGCGGAGCCTGCCATTTTGGCATGTATGAAGCCAAATATCGCTTTGCACTACAGAACACCCGCTTCGAGGGTTTCCACATGCCGCTCTTCCAAGAGATAGATGGCGTCAAGGCCGCAAGCGGAGAGCCAGATCTGAAGTTCTTCGTAGATTTCGGCATGGGTAACGGGAACGAAAGCCCCAGCCATCCGGTCGCTTGGAGCAACGCGGCGGGTATTGAACTCGGGCTACATTCCGGCGCAGGTTTCCAGAGCCGGCTGATTTATGATCGTTAAAATCGCACCCTGCAGGTCCACAATCCGCCTGCGCTTGAACTTGTTCAAAATGCGGGTGACAGTCTCGCGGGAGACGCCGATGTATTCGCCGATCTCTCCGTGAGTGAGCGACAGATGGATCCGAATGCCGCGTTCTGTCTGTCGGCCGCCAACAGACCACTCCAGCAACAAAAGGGCTAGCTTTGCCGCAGCCGTAGAGGCGAGGCCAATGGTTCGCAGCCGCTCGCAGGCTAGGTCGTAGTCGAGGCTCAGCGCACTCGCTATGCTCTGGCGAGCAGCAGGTTGACGCACGAGGAAATCCAGAAAATCTGAACGTGGAAGCGCTGAGACGCAGCACTGGTACAAAGATTCCGCCGTCGTTCGATAGGGGTTTCCAGCAAGAGCCGATGAGATCCCCAGAATCTCGCCTGGCCTGGCAATCCTGAGGACCAGGCGCTTACCATTGCTCGAATTGATGGAAAGCTTCACCCGCCCCTCCATCAGGATGACGATGTCCCTGGCTGTCTGGCCCTCGACAAACAAAGTTGTACTCGCTGGGCAGGAGAGGAGCAATTCACGAGACTCGAAGTCACTCAGCGCTTCGGCGGACAAAGATCGAAAGAATTCGCCTTTCCTCGTAACCGAGGAAAATTTTTGGCGCACCGCCTGATCGCCAGTTCGCATAGTTAGTGCTTCACCCCGGTCTCTAGAAAGTGCGACCTCATGGTCCCTGCTTTCCACTCAACTTTCCCTAACCGACAGATACGCCATGCTATACAGATGCTCATTGGAAGCACTCGCTCCGTAAATAAGTAGGAGGGAGGGCTCGCAGAGAATAACGCTGTACATAGATCGCGGCTATTGTCCCGGAACCGGTTTCAAGTGTCTCCCGCTGCCGCCAACCGGTTCCGCCTCATGGCGACCACCTGTTCTGGTGCAGTATTACAAATTCGGATAGATTTCAAATACATTATGCATTGCAACTGATGTCCGGCATCAATAGTCTCGACTCATGATCAGATCTTCCCGGGCCATAAATACTTTTATCCCTATGAATTTGGTGATCCTCCCTCTTCCTGGCAAACCGCTCAGAGGGTCCCGCAGCCTGCACGTCTTCCCGGGACGCAATCTTTAGTCCTCTGCGCCGACGAAAGCGCGCGAATCGAGATGGGACGCACAGGCTAGGAATTGCTTACTCGCAGTCTCCGCTCGCAATTGCACAGAAGTTGAGTCTAAGGGAATTGCGGCTAAGGTAGTGTGCTTACACCCTCTTTCTCTTTGCGAATGAGACGCCAGTCGACAGTGACATGGTGATGAAGCCGGTAGAAACTGCCTTGGGCGCGGGTGAATTCATGGGAGGATGTTCTGAACTCGAATACGCAGGGCATTACACGCTGCAGCGTGTTGCTGTTGGGCGCGGCGCTCTGGAGCGTCGGTGCTCCGGCGCAAAGATCGATGCTCCCGGAAACACCGGAGCCACAGCAGACCATTCAGACCCCGCAGACAGCACCTGCGAATTCGCAGGCTGCATCATCAATGGCAGACGCCTCGTATGAGAAACGCAAGTGGTCTGGACACGTAGATCCAGCAGAACTAGTGCCGACCCTCCGTCCGAGGGACAAAATGGTGTTCTGGCTTCATGAGGAAGTTCAACCTGCGTCATCGTTGCCTGCGATTCTCTCGGCCGGATATGGGCAGGCGACGAACGGCGATCCACGATACGGCTCGGATGAAGCCGCTTTCGGTGAGAGGTTTGGAGCAGCTCTCCTGCGCCAGGCAAGCATGCGCTTCTTCTCCGACAGCTTGCTGCCGACACTCGACCACGAGGACCCACGCTATTACCGTAGCGCCTCAAGGAGCTACGCTGGACGGGGTATCCACGCAGCCGTCTTCACGTTTGTAGACCGGACAGACAAGGGGAGACGCATCTTCAATGCGTCGGATATTTTCGGCCATCTTGCAGCCTCTGCGCTGGTTCATACTTACTACCCGCAACCGAGTGACCACGGAGCGGTTGTGCCGCGCACCTGGGGAACATCGATCGGAGGCGCAATGGTCAATAATATGGTTCTCGAGTTCTGGCCGGACGTGGTGAATAAGGTTCGACATCGGACTCCGTGAGCGACCACAGAGACCTGAATGTCGGGATCTCGTGCGAAACGCATGCAGTCTTCTCCCGGACCGTGAAATGGCAACAATAGCGTGCTCCACCGCCCGTTTCCCGACGTTCCTCGTCTTTTCATAAGCACAACTGTCTTTACTACGCGCTGACAGATGAGAAAAACATTGCCATAGAGCTGTCCGAGGCTTTCGCGGCGTAATGCTTATTCACATTGGCATTATGGATTCAAATAGTTTTCAAATACATCACGTATTGCAACTTGCACCCGGCATCAATAGTCTTGACTCATGGTCAAGACTTCCATGGCTATGAATACTTTCGTCTTTGCGCACTTGCTGATCCTCGCTTTTGCTGGCGGATCGCTTGTTGCACAGACAACTCCGCAGTCTGTTCCTTCGCCCGGGATGCAACTCCTCTCATCGATGCCGGAGAAAACGCGTGAGTCGAGCAGTCCTGGCGCGACGTCGGATGTCAATAGCGCTGACCTGAGGTCAGAACATGCAATGGCGGATTTGACACGCTTACCGAAGATCGTGCCCGAAGGGAGGCCGGTGATCGGTCTCGCGCTCGAAGGCGGAAGTGCTTTGGGACTCGCTCATATTGGCGTGCTCCAGTGGATGGAAGACAATCACATCCCTATTGATCGGATCGCGGGTACCAGCATGGGCGCTCTGATTGGCGGTCTCTACGCTTCCGGTCACAGTCCTGCGGAGATACAAGAAATGGCCGCCAGCGATGTGTTCCGTGCGGTCTTTGCTATGGAGAGTCCTTATGCGGACGCGAGTTTCAGTAGGCGCGAGGACCGGAGAGAGTTGCCGCAAGCTATTCAATTCGGTCTCAAAGGTGGCCTCAGTCTGCGCAATGCGCTGCTTGTAGATAACGGACTTAACGAATTTCTGGCGGCAAGCCTGGACCGGTATAACCGGAGCGAACTCAGCTATGACAGCCTGCCCATCCCGTTCCGCTGCGTGGCAACCGATCTGAATACAATGCGGCAGGTCGTTTTCGACGGGGGGCCGATGCCCCAGGCCATCCGTGCTTCTATCTCCATTCCCGGCGTTTTTCCTCCGGTGCACTACCGCGGTCACTATCTGGTGGACGGAGCCATCATGGATAACCTGCCGACCGATATAGTCAAACAGGATCTTCACTCGGATGTGGTGATCGCTGTCGATCTGACAGACGCGGATTTCTCGGACTCAGATGTGGGCTCCGTCGTGGGCATCTTCGCGCGAGCTTTCGCCGCGGGCACGGCGCGGAACGAGCGTGCTTCCAGGGCACTGGCGGATGTCCTCATTTCGGCCGACACCGGGAAATTCTCGGTAGGCGACTACAACAAGGCCGCAGATCTAATTGCCGCCGGGTATGCGGCTGCCGAGAAGAACCGTGTCGCACTCAAGAGGTATGCGCTGAACGACGACGGATGGGCCGCTTACCTCGCGGATCGGAAGGGACGTGAACGTCCGAAACCTTCGACCTTGCAGGTAGTGAAGATTGAGGGAGGCAGCTCCGGAGCCCAGGAAACTGCCCAGGCAGACGTGAAGAAACTGCAGGGAAAGCCGATCAAGGCCGCCACGCTCTCGGATGCTCTGCGTCACGTACAGGGCAACGGCACATATCAGACCAGCTTCGAGACATTCGCACCCGACATGCCTGCTCCATCCGACAGGATGGAAGCGATCGGTCCCGACACAGGCGTGCTGGTGCGACTGAGCAAGGTGAGAAACGGTCCACCCTTCCTGCTGTTTGGGACCGACGCCACGCTCATGAACTCCAATGTGACACGCACCACGGTGGACCTGCGCCTGATCGATCAGAACCTTGGAGGGTTCGGATCGGAACTGCGGGCCGACGTTCGCTTCGGTTTACTCACACAAGCTTCGGGGCAGTACTATCGCCAACTCACGGCGTCCGGCTACTTTATCCAGCCGCACATTGGCATTCTTCGTCAGCCGGTATATCTCTGGGCGAATCAGAACCGCGTCTCGGAGCGATTCTCGCAGCAGGCAGGCGGGGGATTCGACATCGGCCGCACCTTCAATCGTAACCTTCAGGTATCGCTCGAGTGGCGGGCGCAGGTGCTTCGGTGGCATCTCGTGACTGGCGGCGACGGAACCCCAAACGTTTCCGGAAGCGCGCAGACAGCGGTTGCGCACATCGTATGGGACCGCACGGAGTCCGGCATTATCTCTCCCAATGGCTCACGTCTGGAAATCTCCGCAGGATCACTTTTCAACGCTGTGGCGAGCAGGAATGCGCCTCTTGTTGAAGGCAAGGCAACCAAGACATTCAGAATCACCGACGAGAATATTCTGGCTCTTTCGGCAGAGGGCAATACGTACTTCCGCCGTAATGTCACTGAGCCCTTGCGATTCACCGTAGGCGGCCCCCTGAGACTTTCGGCGTCCTCTGTAGACGAATACCGTGGCACGGACGATTTCCTCGCCCGCGGAGCGTATCTTCGCAGGATCGCCACTCTGCCTTCCGGCCTTGGGCAGGGAGTCTATGTGAGCTTTGGATATGAAGGCGGCGAGATCTGGACGCCGGAACAGCGTACATTCCTCCGGCAGGATGGCCTTTTGACAGTCATCGCTGCAACTCCGTTGGGAGCAATTACGGTCGGGGGAGCAGTTGGTGACGCAGGCCGGCGCAAAGTGTTCTTTACCTTCGGCCGGCTCTTCTGACCGGCCGCGGCCAGGTCTGTACCCACGTTGTCTCGATGTGGATACGCGGCGTAGCCTGCCGGCCACGTCGCCAGGCTCGTTGCTCTCTGGACGATATCACTGCACAAGTCATAGTGTCATCCATGCAGCATCCAGATACATAATGTATCCTTCTTATTGATCGCGACTTGTATTCTGCCAGCGAACCAGCCTGAAAAGTGAGGTTCACCGGTATCCGAGTCTTCGATTCTCGGCAGACCGGGCGACCAAGGGTCATTCCTGATCGAAGGTGCGTATGCAGATGACGGTCTGTTCCCACTTGTCTTTAGGCACTCCAAGTGACGCACGTCGTCTCGCTCTGAGACGCCGTCTTCCCTGGTTGATGCTGTTATCCATGCTCCTTGCGCTGACTGTGGTCGAGGCGATGGGCCAGCAAATGCAGGTCAAGAAGAATCAACTGCTCGTGCTCCACCTTGGTGCTCCGGTAGGCGATATGGAAGATTACAACGGAGATCCTGCATACCGCTCGCTCATACAGGAGAACCCATTTATTGAAGTGAAGCTGATCCAGCCCCTTCCGGTGAAGAAGTTGCATCGTGGTCGCATGATCTTCGTGTGTGCGGAGGTGGGCATCTATACCGACGCTTCGGGAAGGACCTGGACAATCGGCAAGGGATGCAGGCCTCGGTAACCTTACAGGGCCTTTTTAGTTGCGGATAGGGCAGGTGGTTCGAACGGAGGCGCTCTGATCAGCCAGACAACCTATGCATCCAAATACGAAGTGTCTCTGTTGCATTACAATTGTGCCAACGCTGCTTCGATTCATCCGCCTTTTGTCCCTGTGAATCCCCGAGGCAGCCAAGTCTCGCAACGGCGTTTATCTGCTTGAAAGTTGAAAGAAGGAACCAATGCCAGTGGCCACCATAGAGAAGCGGAGGAGACTGACGCGCGAAGAGAGCAAGGCCTTGACCCGCACTCGGCTTATCGCAGTAGGGCGAGCGCACTTCCTCCGTTACGGGCTGGGTGGCGCCGTCGCCGAGAAAATTGCGGAAGATGCCGGCTATTCACGAGGCGCCCTTTATTCCAATTTTGAAGGCAAGGAAGACCTATTTCTTGCGGTTATCCGTGAGCAGGAGGCGCACCACTTCGAGATTTTCCGCTCCATACTCAATGAGAAATCGTCGAGCAGGGAGCGATTGAGAAAACTGCGCGACACGTTCGCGGACTTGGTCATGGATCCTGACTGGATTGTGCTTCACACGGAGTTTCAGGTTGAAGCTCTTCGAAACGAGCGTATCCGTGAAAGTTTTCTGAAAATGCACCGGCAAACGATTCGCGACGGAGAGAATTTGATTAATGAACTCCTGAAATCTCCCGAAGTTACCTTGAATCTAAAGCCGGGCGATTTCATCATGGCAATGCTCAGCTTCTCGCTTGGGCTGGCAGTTAACCAGAAGATATTGGGCGCGGAGCTGTCTCAGAAAAGGATGCGCATATCGATCCAGTCCTTGTTTGACGATCTGATTTCCGCCGTATGATCTCTGATTTCACGAGGTTTGCCCATGCAATGGGGTCGGCGGTCTCATACACGGGTATCGCGCTACTGACGCTCTGGTCAATGCTTGCGCTCTACTTCGACCTTCCCCTCGCAGGGTTACGCGTTCCCGCTCTCATCCTGTATCTGCTTGTCACCGCCGCGATCTTCTATCTTGCAAAGCGAAGGGCATACCGTTTCTTTGGCTGCCTGCTTTGCGCGACGTCGGTGCTGCTGTGGTGGCTGACTCTCAAGCCTTCAAATTCCGAGCCCTGGCAGCCGGACGTATCCCGCCAAGCCTCGATCGAGATAGTTGGTAACCACGCGGTGATTCATAACTTTCGTCAGTGTGACTACCGGGCTGAACTCGACTATACCTGCCAGTGGTTTGATCGAGACATTGACCTCACGCAGATTCGCGGTATCGACTTTTTCATGAATTACTGGGGCTCCCCGTGGATTGCGCATACGATCGTCAGCTTCGATGTAGGAGACGGCCAGTATGTCGCCTTTTCCATCGAGACGCGTAAGCGCGAGGGACAAACTTACTCTGCTGTTCGAGGCTTCTTCCGCCAGTACACGCTTATCTCAGTCGTGAGCGACGAACGCGACCTGGTGCGGCTGCGCACGAATTACCGGCAGGGGGAGGATCTGTACCTTTACCACACACGGGCAACCCAAGCTTTCTCACGCGCCCTCTTCCTGAATTACGCTGACATGACGAATCAGCTCTTCGGTCATCCGAAGTGGTATAACGCTATCACGCACAACTGCACGACCGAGATTTTCACGTTCCAAACAATGAAGAGTCGGCCGCACGACTGGCGGATTCTGCTGAACGGCAAAGCCGATGAGATGGAATATGAGCAGGGCGAGTTGGCGGGTGATCTGCCCTTCACTGAACTCAAACGGAAGGCCTACGTCAATCCGGCAGCGCGAGCGGCGGACAAAGATCCCCAATTCTCAATAAGAATACGAGAGGGGCTCCCCGGTTTTACCTCTGCCGCTCGATAACGCCGGTTCATGCGAAAGCAGATCCGTGCCCGTTCAGTGGAGCCTCCGTTGCGTGTATTTGCCCGCCAGTCTTAGACTGCGTTAGCTGCGGACCGTAACAATTGGGCATGCTGCATTTGCCAGAAGCCGGTAGGGAAAACTGGTGCGAAGATGGCGTTCCAACAGCGGCGAATGCTGCGCGCCCAAGACCATGAGCACGGATGGATCCATGGATTTCTCCGAGACTGTTTCCGGCGAGATGATTCGTCCCATCTGATACTCAGGACTGCACCAGTCTTCGCTAACGTCTGGCGCGAGAGAGCGCAACCTGGAACAATACTCCTCGGCCATCTCTTTCAAATGTGTTTTCTTGTCTTCCTGCTCTACATCCCTGGCAACCTGACAGACTTCAATTTCGGTAGAAAGCGTCTGGCCAAGTTTCAGCACAAAAGGAGCCGCGGCCGCCGAGGCGGGTCTGAAGTTTGAGACATAGACAACTTTCTTGAAATGGGAATTGAGATCGACACCTGCGAGCACGTGCGGACCAACGGTCAGTGTAGGACATGTGGAACGCAGCATCAGGGCTTCCGTGTTCGAACCAATCAGCAAATGCTCGAGGCCTCGATGTACCCCTTGCGTGCCAAGAACGAGCAGATCTGCCTTGTACTGGTCGACAGCATGCAGAATTGCATCCGGGACAGATCCTTCGACAAGAGCCCACTTCGCAGGAACTCCGGCGCAATTACTCCCGGCCACGAACGCCTGCAGTCGCGCTTCCGCGTCCCGCCGGGTGCGGCTGGGGATATGGTCCAGTTTCTCGACAGTGTCGGCCTCGGGACCCAGCTCAAAGGCATTGACGATCATCAGTTGCGCGCCGAGTTTGTTTGCTAACACTTCGGCATAATCCAAAGCCAGCCTGGAACTCTGCAGGAAGTCGGTAGCCAACAAGATGGTATTAATTTCCGTTTTCATACTCTCGCTCTTTCTCTTCCGGTTCTTCTGTGCCCGTTGGAAATCTGTTCGGATTTGAACCCATGCAAGTGCCACCTGGCCCTGTGCTCTCGCGTTTAATTGCGAAGCTCCTGCCTGTCTATATAGGTCGTCTCTTTACATGTTCGGAGTGAAGGCTGGCAACAGGGCAGCGAGCTTCCGCCAGTACCTGATAGAGAGTTCCTTCAGGAGCCAGCCGTTCGAGAACAGGAGTTCGCACAGTTCCGAGAACGATCAAATCAACATGGGCTCCGGCGGTCAGAATCTCCCGGCTGGCTCGCCCGGTTCGCACGTCCACACCCGCCTTGTTCTCATGGAACGCCTCCTCAGGAAGAACAGATCTCAATTCGCCTTCGCGCGCCTTGCGATCCCATTCCTGCGCATTTTCGCTGGCCGATACCACATGAAACAGGACCATTCGCGCCTGAAGCCGTTCGGTCCACTTGTGGACCAATAGCGCAGCCTCATTCGAATTGGCCTTCAGGCTGGTCGCGAACAAGATAGATTTGATGGGTGTCCCGGATGCGGCACCTCTTTGTGCATTAGGCCCAATAGCAATGACTGGGACAGTCGATGCCCGCAGAACGGATTCGGCAACCGAACCGAGCAGCCATCTCTCGATTCCTCGCCGCCCTCTGGTTCCCATGACCAACAAATCGGCATGTGCCTGATGCGCAGTCGCCAGAATGCCGTCGGCCGGCGCGCCTTCGATCACCAGCACTTCATAATGAAGCCGGGAAGCGCAAGCTGCACATGCACAAAAATTTTGAAGTTGTTCCTTTGCGGCGGCAATAGCTTGTTCGGAGCCGTAGTACGGGAAACCCACCTGATCGACGGTCATGCCCCGACTGCCTGTGATGACATGGAGCAACGTGATGCTTGCACCGCCTTCCTCGGCAAGCGAGCAGGCAAAAGGAAAGAGCCAATCCATGTCGTCCAGATTCGTGGCCAGGAGAATAGATTGCAAAGGAACATGGGTATTCATGACATCTCCCAATATCGCCGCTCGCGACACGCGCCAGCAGCCTGCATTTCGCTTTCTAAGTATAATGGAACCCGTGGTACTCATTTTGTAAAGTAGCCACGAATATTCGGGGAGGGGGCGCCCTACAGTTCGATAGCATGCGTTTGGATTGAAAACGAACGGCTGACACATCGTTGCGGCAAGTCGCAGATTCCGTGATGGCGACGGCGCTAAAGCCTCGCGCATTGCCCGGCAGTAGAGCATTTCCCGTGCAGGAGTGCGCGAGACCATGATGGCGGGTCCAACTAACTCCATGCCGCAGGTGAGAGATGGACAAAAAGACCGATTCTGATTCGCTGGACGGGAGCAGGTACCGGGCGCTACTCAGTGTCTCGACTGCCATTGCGACCCAGCCGAATCTCCAGGCAGTCCTTCATAGTATTTCCGGCCTCTTGTCCCGGGTTGTTCCGTTCGATTCGATCTCGTTGATACTTTTTGATTCAAACCAGGAAACGGCGCAGCTTTACGCTTTGGAAGCCGGCTCATACGATCCCGGCATTCAGATCGGGACTGAAGTTCCGTTCAGGAATACATCCGTAGCTTTGGCATTGGAGGAACAGAAACCTATTTTTGTTCCTGATACACGGCAGGAACTCTTGAAGATTCCGCAATTCGCGCAACGTTTTCGTTTCGAGGGAATCCAGAGTTCCTATATCTTTCCAATCTCCAGTTCGAGGAGAAAACTGGGGGTTCTGATTTTTGGCGCTACAGGCCGCGAGCAATACGGCGAAGCAGATGTTGAACTGATGGGCTCAGTTGCTGCTCATGTCTCTGTCGCGCTAGAAAGCGCGCTTGCGCTGGAATCTGCCGAGGCCTATCGGCAGCAACTTGAACGGGAACGGGACAGGTTGAAGCTGCTGCTCGAAATCAACAACCATATTGTTACGAATCTCAATGTGAACGAACTTTTTCATGCGGCTTCCATATCGATTCGCGAGTTTTTCAAGAACGCTTTTACGGGCTTCTGGCTTTTCGAAGAAGGTTCCAATCAGCTTCAGTGCATCACGCTGGATTTTCCGGAGAGCCGCGGCTTCGTAGAAAATATCCCGTCCCATAAGCTCAAGGAGAGTGATCTCGAGAGCATGCGGACCCGGGTTCCGAGCGTGTATGGTCCCGAAGAAATCAAGTCATGGCCAGATTTCGTGGCGCAGCCTCTCCGTTCCGAATCGATCGTCAGCATAGCCAACGTCCCGCTTATGGGTTCAACGAAGCCGCTTGGTACAATCTCGCTGGGCAGCAGGCAGGTGAATGCCTTTAGCCAGCCCGATCTTGATCTGCTGGCGCAGGTGAGCAACCAGATTTCGTTGGCCTTGGAGAATGCGTTGGCCTATGGACGCCTGAACGTCTCGCGCAACAGGCTTGAAGACGAACGGCTCTATCTTGAGTCGGAGATTCAGTCGGAATACAACTTCGAAGATATTATCGGGCGGAGTCCGTCGCTGCGGAAGGTCCTCGACCAGGTGTCCATCGTCGCACCCACGGATTCTACGGTATTGCTGATCGGCGAAACCGGCACCGGAAAGGAATTGATCGCGCGTGCCATCCACAACCTCAGCATGCGGCGAAACAGAACCTTTGTGCGATTGAATTGTGCGGCGATTCCGCAAGGGCTGATGGAGAGCGAATTATTCGGATACGAGAAGGGCGCGTTCACCGGTGCCCTTGCGCAAAAGCGGGGGCGGATCGAACTGGCGCATGAAGGCAGCCTGTTCCTCGACGAGATTGGGGACATCGACCCCGATCTTCAACCAAAGCTTCTGCGCGTGCTGCAGGAAAGGGAGTTTGAGCGGCTAGGCGGCAACCGAACTTTGAAAGTGGATTTACGCCTGATCGCCGCAACACACCGCGATCTGACGACCATGGTGCGAAAGGGGGAGTTCCGGGAGGATCTCTTTTATCGTCTGAACGTGTTTCCGATTCATATCCCGCCTTTGCGCGACAGAAGAGAAGACATCCCTTTGCTGGTTCATTACTTCGTCGCCACGCTGGCGCGCAAGATGCGGAAATCGATTCGCATCATTCCCCAGGAGGTGATGGAAACCATGATGGACTGGCCATGGCCCGGCAACGTACGCGAGCTGCAGAACTTCGTCGAACGCTCAGTGATCCTTACTCGCGATGAAACGCTGGCCGCTCCCATCTCCGAACTTCAGCGAAATGATCTTCTCAAGCCATCCCGAGAGAGCACTTTGAGCGCGACAGAGCGCGAAACGATTGTGGAAGCATTGCGTGCTGCCGGAGGGAAAGTTTCCGGTCCGGGGGGAGCTGCGGAGCGGCTGGGAATTAAGCGAACGTCGCTGCAAAGAAAAATGAACAGGCTCGATATCTCTTCCCGCAAAGAGTACTAGGTGTTTAGTCCCAGCGTGTGATGGATGGGGTTGAGATTAAGCCTATCGGGGTCTTTCTGCCAAGCCGAACAGATGAACTGATAGGGAGTGAGCCCTTTGAGTGTCTTGAGTCGCTTGGCGAAGTTGTAGGCCATCAGG
>JAATGG010000253.1 GCA_015654835.1 Terriglobales bacterium | reverse complement strand
GAGAGTGCAGAGGACGCTCTGCCGAAAGAGGAGCATTCGGCATCCAAGGTTTCTGCTCGGACCGGAAGAAGGCCCTTCAGTGGTTGAACTTAAAAAGGTCGAATTCGATGCCGCCGCCTTCCTGGCGAGCGCCGGCCTGGGGCGAAGAATCGTCCAATTGGCGCCCAAGGAGACCTTCTTTTCGCAGGGAGATCCTGCGGACTCCGTTTTTTATCTCCAGGCGGGCCGTGCAAAAGTCACAGTCGTCTCCACAGCCGGGAAGGAAGCTACCATCACCCTGGTTTCCTCTGGTCAATTTGTGGGAGAAGGGGCGCTTGCGGGCGGAGCGGGACTGCGTTTGGCGACCGCCACTGCCATTACCGTCTGCACCGCGCTCAAAATAGGGCGGAACGAGATGGTCCGCGTGATACACGAAGAGAACAGCTTTTCCGAGTTATTCTTGAAGTTTCTGTTGGAACGCAGTATGCGCATCCAGGCCGATCTGATCGATCAGCTCTTCAACTCCAGCGAAAAGCGCCTTGCGCGGATACTCCTATTAATGGCGGAATTTGGCCAGCCGGGCGAACCGGAACAGTACATCCCTAAGATCTCGCAGGAAGCTTTGGCGGAGATGGTCGGCACCACCCGTTCCCGCGTCAGCTTCTTTATGAACCGCTTTCGTAAGCTTGGTTTTATCGAATACAACGGGCGCATCAAGGTTAACAAGTCGCTGCTGAATGCGGTCCTGCTTGATCAATTGCCCGAGCGTAACTCCGAGATGCCTATAGGTTCGGCCAGTCCGCGAGGTGCCTCGAAGGCGGCCAGCGGTCTGCGGTGAGTGTGGCACACGGCCCGCAGCCTCACATCGGCATCAGCTTTCAGTAGATATCCGGAACCGCTTCCAGGTTGACGGTTGCGTTGGCGCAGGCTCGGGGAGTCAGCCTTAATGCTTGATCCCTCCATTGCTCGGCTTGAATCTTCGCGGCTTTGAATTCCCCAGGCTGCCTTAGTTTCGCACCGAACAAGTCCGGGTGGGATGACTCTGGCAAGTGGCCACGAGCCGCGTAGAGCGGTCGGAATGTCCTTGGGGAGCCTAGGGTCCCCGGATTTGAACTAAAACCAGAACGAAGTGTGCAACATTGAGCAGTCCGCGTCCCGCAGGACGCCTCAAGATTATCTCAGTTTGCTTAAGAAATGATTGGGTACAAGAGACGGCCTAATAACGTGGTGATTGAGATGGAAGATCCTCGGTGCAAGATTGCGGCGCTTGAGGTGGACGATCCTCGCTGCAAGAACTTGCTTAGTGGAGTGATGATTGAGGTGGAAGATCCTCGGTACAAGAGCCTGCACTATCGCGTGGCGCTTGAGATCGAAGATTCTCGCTGCAATCGTGTGTCGATTAAGATGGAAGACCCTCGGTGCACCAACCTGCTCGTGCCTTGGTGATTGCGACGTCAAATAGATCACCGGCATCCATACATCAATCAGGTCAACCGCGCCTCTATGCCATAGGTTGGTGCATTTCAGATAGACACCCCAAGCCCATACTCGGTCTGGCCGCCTGTCTGTGCACTGCCCGGCGAGCAATTACGACCAGCTATCAGCAATCCGATCATTGGATACTAGTCGATAGAAGGCTCTATATCGGGCAAGAGAAACCTCCCCAAAGAGGGCCTTACTTGATCGCAAACAATCGAGACACAAGGAGCGGTCCACGGACCTCAACGAATCGAAAACAGCCATGAAACGGAGGGAAAAATCATGATGAAACCGAGCACGGACGATAAGGCGACAGGCAAGCTTCACGAAGTCAAAGGCGCAATCAGGCAGAAGGCCGGTGAACTTACTGGCAACCGCAACCTAGCGGCTGATGGCAGGGCTGAAAAGAATGACGGGAAAGTGCAAAATGTTGTCGGCAAGATTGAAAAGGCTGTGGGGGAGTAACAACATTGCACTCGGAAACGAGAGAGGTCAAGATTATGACGCAGTCAATATCCGAACAAGCTGGCGAACAAATTACCGATACTGCGCACAAGGTTTCTCGCGCGGCATCTGCCGCTGCGGAAGCACTTGAGGATGGCGTGGGAACTGTGCGGCGCGCAGCAAAACAAGGCTGCTACGCAGCCGCAGAGCTTTATGGTGACGCAAAAAGACGGGTCCAGAAGCATCCTGTAGAAACAGTCGTGGCGACATTCGTGGCAGGCATTATGGCTGGGACAGCAATCAGCTGGATGGCAAGGCAAAGGCGCCTTTGCTGCAGTGCAAATGCGCACGAAAAGGTTCAGTCATGTTGTCCCTCTTCGCGCAATGTTTCTGGATCGTAGATTACGGCATCATCCCTGCTTTCAACGCACACCGGTAAACAATGTGTGCAATTGTGAACCGCGCGCACACCGCTCGATTGTCTAAAATTCAGCGGTGATGAGCCCGATTGTTGAAATCGAAAACCTGACACGTCGTTTCGGTGCGTTCATGGCGGTTGACACTCTAACTTTGACGGCCAATGCCGGCGAGGTGTTCGGCTTGCTCGGCTCCAACGGGGCCGGAAAAAGTAGCACCATCAAGATGCTCACTACGCTCCTGCCGCCAACCTCGGGCGGGGCGCGCGTGGGCGGCTTCTCCATCACCACTCAGCCGGTGAAAGTTCGCCGCGTCATTGGCTATGTACCGCAAGCGGTTTCTGTGGACGGCTCGCTCACCGGCTACGAGAACCTGCTCATCTTCGCCAAGCTGTACGACATTCCACACAAAGAACAAGCGGCGCGCATCCACGCGCAACTGGAGTTCGTGAGCCTGACTGCCGACGCCGGCCGACTGGTAGGCCAATACTCCGGGCGGCATGGTCCGCCGCCTGGAGATCGCCCAGGCCACGCTGCATCGGCCGCGCGTGCTGTTTCTCGACGAACCGACTGTCGGGCTGGACCCGATTGCACGCGACGCGGTATGGAAACATCTCGTCGATCTGCGGACCAACTACGGAACTACGCTGTTCCTGACCACACATTACCTGGAAGATGCGGAGAGCCATTGCGATCGCATCGCGATCATGCACATGGGCAAAGCTGGCTGCGCTTGGCACCTTGAAGGAACTGGAAGCATCTCTGGGCGCCGGCAGCCACACGCTGGATGAGGTCTTTGTGCACTATGCCGGCACCACGCTCGATTCTGGCGGCTCCTTCCGCGACGTATCAGCCGAACGGACTACGGAACAGCGGCGTGGGTATCCGTACGCTCTCGCAACTTATCGTCGTTTACGGTCTCTCGATGCTGCTCGGCGTCAAGTTGAATTGGAGTCCGCTGGCGCTCGTCAATGTGCTGGCTATCGTTATTCTGGCGGCTACGCTGTTCTCGACATTCTCGCTGGTCATCGCCTGCATCGTGAAGATGCGCGAACGTTTCGTGGGCGTCGGCCAGGTGCTCACCATGCCGCTGTTCTTTGCCAGCAATGCGATTTATCCCATTACCATTATGCCGACATGGCTCAAAGTCATTTCTCATCTGAACCCGCTGACCTACGTCGTCGATGCCCTCCGGACTTCCATGCTTGCCGGAAGCACCAGCACCTTCGGCCTCGGCATGGATTACGCAGTCATCCTGTTGACAACGATCGTCCTGGTTCTCATCGGCGCACGCTTGTATCCCCAATTGGGAGTATGAACACTCTTCCGCAATCGCCGCCTATGGACCAGTAAACATCATGAGACGCAAGAAGGCTCAGAACAAGTGACATAGATGGCGGTGAGAAAAGGGATGACGACACCCGATCCGAATGACGCAGTGGAGAAACACTCCATAGAAGCGAACTCTGGCGCCACTAGCACCGCGGAGACTCTTCCGCCTCCGGAAGCATCTCCAATTCCTGCGAAGGCAAAGGAACATAACATTCGTGTTTCCCCCGCTGTTCTCGATGCGGCGGGGAAGAACGGCGATGCACTGCTTCAATTGCTGCACACGACTCCCGAGGGTCTCACGCAAGCGGAGGCCGAAGCTAGAGCGCGTACCGCCGGTCCGAACGAGGTTGCGCAGGAACGCCGGCGCGGCTGGTTTTTGCGGCTCCTGATCATCCTTCGCAACCCGTTGGTAATTCTGCTGGCAGCTCTCTCGTCGATTTCCTTTGCCACGGGCGACGCGCGCGCCGGGACCGTGATGGCCTGCATGGTGGTGCTCAGCGCTACGCTGCGCTTCGTGCAGGAAGCCCGTGCGGATGCAGCGGCGGCCAAACTCAAGGCGATGATCCACGTTACGGCGACCGTCTTCCGGGATGGCAAGGCGCTGGAGATGCCGCTGCGCGATTTGGTCCCTGGGGACATCATCAATCTGCACGCCGGCGACATGATCCCGGGCGATGTGCGCGTTCTCACGGCAAAAGACTTGTTCGTGAGCCAGGGTACGCTCACCGGCGAGTCCTATCCTGTCGAAAAGTTCCATGATTCAGATCCCAAGGCATCCAATTCGCCGATCGACCTGAAGAACATTTGTTTCATGGGGACGAGCGTTGAAAGCGGCACGGCAACCGCAGTCGTGGTCGTCACAGGAGTAAACACCTACCTCGGCACCATGGCCGGTTCGATTACGGAAGAAGCGCCGCCGACCAGTTTCGACCGCGGTCTGAACCGCTTCACATGGCTGATGATCCAACTCATGGCGGTCATGGTGCCTCTGGTCTTCCTGATCAACGGCTTTACCAAACACGATTGGAAGAGCGCATTCTTCTTCGCGATGGCCGTGGCCGTGGGTCTGACTCCCGAGATGCTGCCCATGATCGTCTCCGTGTGCCTCTCCAAAGGCGCCATCGCGATGAGCCGCAAGAAAGTGATCGTCAAGCGGCTCAATGCCATCCAGAACTTTGGCGGGATGGACGTACTGTGCACGGATAAAACCGGCACGCTGACCGAGGATCGCGTCGTCCTGCAGCGGCACTGCAACGTAGCGGGACGAGAAACCGACGAGGTGCTCATGGATGGCTACCTCATCAGCCACTTTCAGACCGGTCTCAAGAATCTGCTCGACACGGCGATTCTGAATAGTTCGGACTTTCACGGGAAAGCACTGGTCGAAAAGTTCAAGAAACTCGATGAGATCCCTTTCGACTTCACGCGGCGCATGATGTCGGTCATGGTGGAAACTCCTGAAGGTAAGCCTATCCTCCTCACCAAAGGTGCTCCGGAAGAGATATTCCACCAGTGCTCTCAATTCGAGTTGGACGGGAAGCTTTCGCCCATGGATCCCGGGCTGATGAAAGGGTTGCGGGATGAGTATGCGAGCCTCAGCAACGACGGCTTCCGGGTTCTGGCCGTAGCCGTTAAGGAACTGCCGGGGAAGCAGTCCTGCTCAAAGGAGGACGAGCGCGACCTCGTTCTTAAAGGGTACGTTGCATTCCTCGACCCGCCTAAAGGCACGGCGGTAACCGCAATCCAGGCGCTGCACAAGCACGGCGTAGGAGTGAAGATCCTCACCGGCGACAACGACCTGATCAGCCGCAAGGTGTGCCGGGACGTTGGACTTGAGCCCGATCCGATGCTCCTGGGCGAGGCCGTGGAGAAGATGTCCGATGCGGAATTGGCAGATGCGGCGGAGAAGACGACTCTTTTCGCCCGTCTTACTCCTGCTCACAAACAACGGATCGTTCGTCTTCTCCGCAGCAAGGGACATGTGGTCGGATTCATGGGAGACGGAATCAACGACGCTCCCGCGCTGCACGCAGCCGACATCGGCATCTCCGTGGATACGGCGGTGGACATCGCCAAGGAGTCGGCGGATCTGATCCTGCTGGAGAAGGATCTGATGGTGCTCGACGGGGGCGTCATCGAGGGGCGAAAGGTCTTCGCGAATATCATCAAATACATTCGGATGGGAGCCAGTTCGAACTTTGGAAACATGTTCAGCGTGCTTGGCGCGAGCGCCTTTCTCCCGTTTATTCCAATGGCTCCAATTCAAATCCTTAGCAACAACATGCTCTACGACTTTTCCCAAGTGCCCATCCCTACCGACCTGGTGGACGAAGAGCAGGTTGCGCATCCGCGCCCGTGGAACATCGGAGAGATCAGGCGATTCATTCTGTGTATTGGACCCATCAGTTCGATCTTCGACTACACCACTTTCTTCGTCATGCTCTATCTCTTCAAGTGCTGGGATGTTTCCCGCGCTCCGTTATTTCAGACCGGCTGGTTCGTCGAGTCACTGATGACACAGACACTCATCATCCATATCATTCGCACGAATAAGATACCTTTCCTGCAGAGCCGCGCAAGCTGGTCTCTGACCCTCACAACACTGGCCATCATGGCCTTCGGAGCATGGCTTCCATACTCCCCAGTCGCCTCTGCGCTGGGCCTTGTCCACCTTCCGGGGCTTTATTGGCCTATCTTGCTTGTCACGTTGCTCGCTTATTCGTGCCTGACGCAATCGGTAAAGGTCTGGTTGCTTTGGAGAAAGTGGATCTAGCCAGTATGGGGCCGTCGGCATTACCAGTGTCGCGCCATTTGCCGGATCATCGCTGGACACTCAATATTCGGCCCAGGTTCACGTGGAGTGGATTTGGATTCTCAATCACCTAATACTACAGTTGTTGATACTAGTAGTCTGAACTTGCTCTGTGTGATTCTCCGGCATGCGCGATGGACAAGCGAATATCTGGTTGGAAGCGTGAGTTGTTGCGGTCGCATGACCGCATCGCCGGGTTGTTTGTGCGCTCAGAGGCACGGGAGCGTAGTCTCGCCT
>JAATGG010000016.1 GCA_015654835.1 Terriglobales bacterium | reverse complement strand
CTCCCGCGTCCGCCCGTTTTCCCCCGCTCACCACCGGGAAATACCCCGTCCGCGTGCGCACCGTGAGCTTCCCCGTCCCCTTGGCCTGCGCCGTAACCAGCACCCGCCGGAATCCCGGCTCGGTCGTCGGTTTGGTCGAGTGGTAGCCCAGCGTGTACTGGTTCCGGATATCCCGCGCCACCTCGGCGGCAATCTGGTCGATCTCGTCCGTCGACCGCGGAAAAAACGCCATCCCGCCCGTCTCCGTCGAAAGCATCTCCAGCGCCCGGTGCGCATGGCGCGCCTCCGAGCGGCTCATCTCGTCCCCAAACAACAGTCCAATGGAATAAATGACCGGCCCGGAAAGCTGCTGGACGCGCCGGATCGTCTGCTCCAGGCTCAGGCTCGACGCATTGTCTTCCCCGTCGGTGATCAGAATCAGAACCTGCTTGGGCCGCTTGGCGTCGGCAGCCAGTTTGTCGGCCGAAGCCACCACCGCGTCGTAAAGCGCCGTCCCCCCGCGCGACTCGATGTGCGACAATCCGTCCCGCAGCTTGTTGATGTCCGAGGTGAACTCCTGGTCGATAAACGCCTCGTCTGAAAAATTCACCACGAACGCCTCGTCCTGCGGGTTCGACGCCTCAATCAGATCGAGCGTGCTCTTGTTCACCGACGGCCGCTTCCGCGACATCGACCCTGAGTTATCCACCACCAGCGCAATCGAAACCGGCACATCGTTGTGTTGAAAGCTGATGAGCGCCTGCTTGACGCCGTCCTCGGCCACCTGAAAATTTTCCTTCTTCAGGTCGGGAACAAGCCGGTTATTGCCGTCGATGACTGTCGCGCTCAGCACGACTTCTTCCACATCGGTATGCAGAACGTAGCCTTCGCCCTGCTTGTGCATCGGCTCGCTGGGAGCGGCTGCAGCGTGCGGTGGCGCTTCCCCGTCAGGCGAGCGCACCGGATCGCGATCCACCGTAAGCGGCGCGGGCTGGGTCGGCGGGGTCTGTTGCGCTGCGAGCGTGAGAACCGCTCCCGGCAAAATTACGGCAAAAACCGCGAAAACTACGTTATTGCAAAGGCGCATAGTAGCCGGTACGTGCATGAACAGTGAGCGGAGGCAGCCCTTGTGGAGGATTCAGCTTCACCTTCACTTTACGCCACTTGCCGTCGCGGTTAAGGTCCTTGGGCCGGTAGCCAATGACATATTGGTTGCGCAGCTCTGTAGAAATCTTCTCGGCGATATCGCCCATCTCCGCCAGATCGTCCACCCGAAACAGCCGGCCTCCCGTCTGTTCGCTCAGTTCGTTCAGCAGCAGCGGGCCGGTCCGCTCCTCCGGCGTGGGCGCATACGGGTCGAAGATGCCGATCGAATAAATCTCCACATCCGATTCCCGCACCTGCGACCGCACCTCGCCCTCGGTATAGCGCGAACGGTTGTCGCCTCCATCGGAAACAATCAGCAGCGCCTTGCGGTCGTGGGTGGCCAGCTTCATCTTGGTCAGACCATAATAAATGGCGTCCAGCAGCGCCGTCCGGTGACCGCTGCGCACCGTCGCCAGCCGCGCCTGAATATCTTCCACGGAGTTCGTGAAATCCTCGATCAGCTCCGGCCGGTCGTTGAAGCCGATCACAAAAAATTCATCCTGCGGGTTCGCCGTTTTAATGAACTGCACAATCGACTCTCGCGCCCGGACCAGCTTTGAGCTCATCGAGCCGGAGAGATCGAAGATGATCCCAATCGATACCGGCGCATCTTCGCACGCAAAGGTGCGGATCGTCTGCTGTCCATTGTTCTCATAAATCTGGAAATCGGCCTGCTCCAGCCCGGTCACCAGGCGGTTCATCGGGTCGGTGACGGTCACCGGCACCAGCACCATGTCCACGTTCATCTTGAGGAACGCGCCCGGACGAATCTTCAAGGCCTCTGTGCCCGTGATTGCGGGAGCCTCCGCACCGGCTGGCGCTCCGGTCGGCGACGCGGCCACGGGCGGCGGCGTCACATGAACCTTGTTGAGTTGGTCGTCCTGCCCCCGCGCGCTGGTCAGGCAGAAAACCGCCAGCCACCCTCCCGCCCACAGGCAGCGGCCCAACCCGTGCGGCACACACAACAGCCCCAGGATTCCGCCCTCGCTTTTCAATCCGCGCACGTGAGCGAGCGTCGTCATGGAGGTCCACCCGAAGATTGATGGCGATAGTAGCACGGTTCGCACTGGAATGGCGCTGCCCCAGCGTCGTGGCCCCAACGTCGTGTCTGACAAGCTGAAATCGAAGATTGTTTTTGCCCCCGCCCGCCGCCATGCCCCTCGCCGCACGGTCAGGCCGGCGATGCCCGCTGGGATACAATCTTGCCTAGCGCACGAGAACCCCCTCAGCGGTTACCTGGGAATTCATACGCGCAATTTCCACCGTCTGCACGGGGAGCTCGACCTTTCGAATGGCCCGCATTTATCCGTTTCGCGCATGGCGTTACAACCCCACCGCCGTCAAGCTGGATGATGTGGTCACTCAGCCCTACGACAAAATCTCTCCGGCCATGCAGCAGGCTTATTACCAGCGCAGCCCGTTCAATCTGGTCCGCATCATCCTCGGTCTGCCTGAACTCTTCGATGCCGAGCGCGGCGAAAGTGTTTATGCCCGCGCCGCCCGCGACCTTCGCGCCTGGCAACAACAGGGCATCCTGATTCAGGAAAAAGCTCCCTGCGTCTTTGCCTATGCGCAGCGCTTCCGCGTGCCCGGCGCGTCCGGTTCCGATGAGGTCTCCGGTTCCAATGAGGTCAAGGAACGGCGCGGCTTTATCGCTCTCGGCAAGCTTCATGAATACGCCGAGCAGGTCGTCTTTCGCCACGAGCAGACCCTCTCCCAGCCCAAGGCCGACCGCCTCCATCTGCTCAAGGCCACACACGCCCATTTTGGCCAGATATTCATGCTCTATTCCGACCCCGCCGGCAGCGTGGAGAAGATCCTCTACGACGACAATGGTCCCGCCGACGCCGAAATTACGGACGATTACGGCGTGCTCCACCGCCTCTGGCGCGTCAGCGATCCGGCCACCATCCGTTTGCTCTCCGCCGCCATGGCCGACAAAAAGCTCATCATTGCCGACGGCCATCACCGCTATGAAACGGCGCTCGACTACGCCAGAGAACATGCCCCCGCCGCAGCCGTCAACTCCGAGTCCAATTCGCAGCAGTTGCCCGCGCCTCCCTATCCCGAGGCCGCGGTGATGATGACGTTCGTCAATATGGATGCCGACGGCCTGGTAATCCTGCCCACCCATCGCGTGGTTCACGGCCTTCCGAGCTTCGATCCCTCTGCCTTTCTGTGCTCTGCCGAAGAGTTCTTCACCGTCGCGCCGCTCGCTGCCGGTGAGGCCGGCGACTACACCGCAATCCTCGGCAAGCAAACCGGCACAGCCTTCGTCGCCGTCACCCGCACCGGAGCGTTTTTGCTCCGCGCCAGGCCCGACGCAATGGCCGCCGCGCTGGCTCACCTACCCGAGCGCCAGCGCCCGCTCGGCCTCAGCCAGTTGCACGCCGTCGTGTTGGAGCGTCTGCTGGCCTTGGACGCCAACAAAGTGCGCGAGCAAACCAATCTCCGTTACCTGCGTGATGCCGCCGAGGCCGTCGAGCAGGTTCGCCGCGGCGAGGCCGACTTGGCCTTCCTCACCAACCCCGTCTCCATCGAGCAACTGCGGGAGGTCGCCTTCGCCGGCGATATCATGCCGCAAAAGTCCACCGACTTTTATCCCAAGTTGCTGAGCGGCCTGGCTATTTATGCGTTGGATTAGCCGTCTTGCGGCAGCCGCCGCCCTCTCGGCCCTGTCGATATCGCTCGCTGGGGCCCCGCCGGCCCTCGCGCAGCAGGTCCCTGCCGCGCCGTCTCCCCGCTTTATGGTGGTGCTTGACGCGGCCCACGGCGGCGACGAGCCCGGCGGCCGCTTCAGCGACGGACAAGTGGAGAAGGCCGTCACCCTCGCCCTCAGCGTTCGCTTGCGTTCGCTGCTGGCCGCGCGCGGCATCCAGGTCGTCACCACCCGCGAGTCCGATGCCAATGTGGAACCGGCCCGCCGCGCCGAGATTGCCAACCACGCCAATGCCCAGGCCTGCCTGAGCCTGCACGCCACCGAGATCGGTGCCGGCATTCACCTCTATGCCTCCTCGCTGGCTCCCGCGCCCGCTGTCCATTGGACCGCCTGGAAGACCGCGCAAGCGCCCTGGGTAACCCGCAGCCTCGCTCTCGCTGGCGTGCTCAACTCGACACTGCTGCACGCCGGCGACAGCGTCACCCTGGGACGCACCTCGCTGCCCACGGTCGATAGCATGACCTGCCCCGCCGTAGCCATTGAGATTGCCCCCGAGCGCGGCTCCAACGGCAAAGTCACCGCCGCCATCGACGACCCAAGCTATCAGGCCCGCATCGCCTCCACCCTCGCCGCTGCCTTGCTGGAGTGGCGCACGGAGGCCCGCGAACCATGATCCCCCGCTATCAGACCATCCTCTTTTCCGTCCTCCTTGTGGCCTCCCTGGTGATGGGCATCGTCCTCTGGAACCTGCGCGAGCGCGCTCACCAGCGCCTGGTTGCCGGCGAAGACTCCGCTCCCACGCAAGCTCCCCTGGTGGCTCCGGCCGTTCAGGCCACCCTGCTGGTCGCCAACGACGCCGACAGTTCCCTACTCACCCAGGTCCACTCGCTGCCCCTGCCCACCGATCCCGGTGCCCGCGCCCGCGCCGTGCTCGGCAAGCTGCTCGATATCTATGCCGCCCCCAACTCCACCCACCCGGTGCCCGGCGGCGCTCTCTCCGTCGCCCAGGTCTTTCTGCTGCCCACTCAAGGTGCCGGCGTGGCAACGGCGGGCTCCGCATCCACGCAGCCGTCCTTCTCCGATGCGGATACGCAAACCGGCCCCCAACTGGCAGTCGTCAATCTTACCGGCAGCTTCGTCTCCGGCCATCCTTCGGGTCTGGAGACGGAAACGCTCACCGTGCTCTCCATTTGCGGCACTCTCCGCGCCAACCTGCCCCGTGTCACCGAGGTCCGCTTCCTGGTGGATGGGCAGCCCCGCGCCACCCTCGCCGGCCACGCCGACCTCACCCGCACCTATCTGGCCGCCGAAGCCGACCCCACAACCGAGGGAGCCCGTCCATGAGTTCTGCTGAGCAATTCCCGGGGATCGCCCCGCCCACCATCGGTGTCTTCGACTCCGGCTTCGGTGGCCTTACCGTGTTGCGTGCCCTGCTCCGCCGCCTGCCGCAGGCCCAGTTCGCCTTTCTCGGCGATACCGCCCGGCTGCCCTACGGCTCCAAGTCCCGCCGCACCATCGCCCGCTACGCCGTTGAGAGCGTGCAGTTCCTCATCCGCGAGCAGGGTGCCCAGTTTGTCGTCATCGCCTGCAATACCGCCAGCGCCCTGGCTTTGGACGCCATTCAGGCCGCATCCCCCGTCCCCGTGCTCGGCGTCATCGAGCCCGGAGCCTCCGCCGCCCAAGCCGCCTCCCGCACCGGCGACGTGCTGGTCATCGCCACCGATGCCACCGTTAAAAGCCATGCCTACGCCGCCGCCTGCCAGGCGCGCGGTCTGCGCGCCCTTGAGAAGGCCTGCCCGCTGCTGGTGCCTCTGGTCGAAGAGGGCTGGACCGATCATCCCGTCACCGCCGAGGTCATCCGCATCTATCTCGCCGAGCTTATCGCCGACGCCACCGCCCACGGGCTCCACGCCGATACCCTGGTCCTCGGCTGCACCCACTATCCCCTCCTCCGCCCGCTCATCGAGCGCGCCGTGCCCACAGGAATGAAAGTTATCGACTCCGCCGATGCGGCTGCCGATGCGGCCGTTCATCTGCTCGCCGCCCATGCCCCCTCGATCTCGCAGCCGGTGCGGCCCGACCAGCCCCCCCTGCGCTTCTTCGCCACCGATTCGGTCGACAAGTTCGAGCGCCTCGGCTCCCGCTTCCTCGACCGCTCCGTCGGCAAAGTCGAACTGGTAGACCTCGGCGGCTGAGGCAATTCGGATCGGAATGGCAATTTCGGAATGGGAGTCCGGCTTCAACCCCTGCCCGCATCCCCCCGCCGCCCAAGCAGTATGTCCGGGCGGTGTGCCCGGACGGTATGATGAAGACAATCACTTCTACGTACCGGGCACCGGACCAACCCAGCCGCATCGGTTTCGACAACCGCTCTGATATCCTGTGAAACGGTTGTTCCGGCACTTTCCCCGTGTGCGGACCGTGGAGGAAGTAAGCAAGCATGATCGATTTGGCAGGTAAAACGGCCGTGGTCTTCGGACTGGCCAACAAGCGTTCCATCGCATGGGGCATCGCACAAAAACTGCACGAGGCCGGTGCGACCCTCGCTATCTGTTACCAGAACGAACGCATGAAACTTGAGGCCCATACCCTCATCGACGAGCTGCCGGGCGCCTCGGGCTTCCAGTGCGATATCTCCAGCGATGCCGAAATCGAATCCCTCTTCGCCGCGCTCAAGCAGAAATACACCAGGCTCGATATCCTCGTCCACGCCGTGGCCTTCGCCCCCGCCGCGGATATGCACAGCGAGTTCATCAATACCACCCGCGACGGCTTCCGCATCGCCCTCGATGTCAGCGTCTATTCGCTCATCGCGGTCAGCCGCGCCGCCCTCCCCCTCATGACCCACGGCGGCAGCATCATGACCTTGAGCTACTACGCCGCTGAAAAAGTCGTCCCCAACTACAACGTCATGGCCGTCGCCAAGGCCGGGCTCGAATCCACCGTGCGCTATCTCGCCTGGAACCTCGGTCCCCAAAACATCCGCGTCAACGCCATCTCCGCCGGTCCCATCAAGACTCTCGCCGCCCGCGGCGTCGGCGACCTAAGCGTCATGATGAAGTCGCACGCCGACCGCGCCCCCCTGCACCGCAATGTCGATCAGCTTGAAGTCGGCGGTGCCGCCCTGTTCCTCGCCAGCGACCTCTCCACCGCCATTACCGGCGAAACCCTCTATGTGGATTGCGGCTACAACATCATGGGGTTCTAGAAACCTATCCAGAACCCCTTTAGCTGTGAAGGGCACGGGCTTTAGTGGAGGGTACGGGCTTTAGCCCGTACAT
>JAATGG010000158.1 GCA_015654835.1 Terriglobales bacterium | reverse complement strand
GTGACCGACTTGGCGAGGTTTCTGGGCTGGTCTACGTCGCAGCCGCGGCGGACTGCTATGTAATAGGCCAGCAACTGCATGGGGACAATTTCCACGAGAGGCGAGAGCGGCTCGATGACATGCGGGATGTGGATCACACGCTCCACCAGCGTTCCAATGGTCGTGTCGCCTTCTGTGGCGATGGCAATGACGCGGCCTGAACGGGCCGTGACTTCCTGAATGTTCGAGAGGGTTTTCTCATAGCGCAGCTTCGAGGCGGGATCGCTTTCGTCGCACGTCGCCAGGGCAACCACGGGCAGGGTCTCGTCGATCAGGGCATTGGGGCCATGCTTCATTTCGCCGGCGGGGTAGCCCTCGGCGTGAATGTAGGAAATCTCTTTCAGCTTGAGAGCGCCCTCAAGGGCGATGGGAAAGTGGATGCCGCGGCCGAGGTAAAGAAAGTCCCGCGCGTTAGAGAAGTCTTTGGCTAGCTGCTCGCACTGCACGGAGCAGGTGCGCAATACTTCTTCAATTTTGGCGGGAATGCGGCTTAGCTCCTCGATCAACGCGACAGACTGCGCGGTATCGAGCTTGCCGCGCAATTGACCCAGTTTGAGCGCCAGCAGAAACAGGGCGGTCAACTGGGCAGTGAAAGCCTTGGTGGAGGCGACGCCGATCTCCGGGCCGGCATGGGTATAGATGGCGCCGTGGGCCTCGCGGGCGACCATGGAGCCGACAACGTTGCAGATGGCCACGGTCTTGGAGCCGAGGGACTTCATTTCCCGCTGGGCGGCCAGGGTGTCTGCCGTTTCGCCGGATTGCGTGATCAGCAGGCCCAGCGAGTCGGGACCGGCCATGGGGTCGCGATAGCGGTATTCGCTGGCATAGTCCACATCGACGGGCAGGCGGGCCAGGCGCTCGATCATGTATTTGCCGGTCAGGGCGGCGTGCCAACTGGTGCCGCAGGCGGCAATGCTGATGCTGGTTGCGGCGGCCAGTTCTTCGTCGGGGATTTCCATTTCACCGAGGAAGACCTTGCCGGAATCCAGCGAGACCCGGCCCAGGGTGGTATCGCGAATGGCGCGCGGCTGCTCCCATATTTCCTTGAGCATGAAGTGCTTATAGCCGCCCTTTTCCGCCTGGATGGGGTCCCATTGAATGCGGGTCAGCTCGCGCTGGATGGGATTGCCGCTGAAGTCGGTCAGTTCGACGCCGGAGCGCGTGAGGATGGCCATATCGCCGTCGGCAAGAAAATAAATGTTGCGGGTGTGATGCAGGATGCCGGGGACGTCGGAGGCGACGAACGACTCGCCCTCGCCTACGCCGATGACGACCGGCGGCCCGAGCCGCGCGGCGACGATCTTGTCCGGCTCGGCGGCAGACAGGATGCCCAGCGCAAAAGCCCCGGTGAGGCGCTTGACGGCGCGGCGAACGGCGACTTCGAGCAGAATGGGCTGGCCGGCTGTTTCCGCGTCCTTCTGCACCTGTTCGATCAGGTGGGCGATGATTTCGGTGTCGGTTTCGGTGACGAATTTGTGGCCCTGGGCGGTGAGCTCCCGCTTCAGCTCCAGATAATTTTCGACAATGCCGTTGTGAACGACGACGATGCGGCCGGTGCAGTCGCGGTGGGGATGGGCGTTCTCTTCAGTAGGGCGGCCGTGGGTGGCCCAGCGGGTATGGCCGATGCCGAAGGTGCCCTGGAGCGGATGCTCGGCAAGAACCTCTTCAAGATTATGCAGCTTGCCCGGAGCCCGGCGAACCTCAAGCGTGGAACTGGAGGGGCTGCCCACGGCGATGCCAGCCGAATCGTAACCGCGGTACTCGAGGCGTCTGAGCCCCTCTATGATGACAGGAACGACTGGCTTCGGACCTACATACCCAACGATGCCGCACATACACCGATTTTAAGCGACTGGCGGCCAACGGGATGCGACGGGCAGCGGCAAAGAGTGCCGAAGCTAGTTCATGCGAAGAGTCAGCGCGGATCTTTTTATTCTTCGATCCGGAAGGTAAATTCTTCGATCACGGGATTGGTGAGCACTTCACGGGCGATACGCTCAACCTGGTCGTGAGCGGCCTGTTTAGAGAGCCCGTCGGCGAGCGACAGAGCGAAATATTTGCCTTGGCGGACCGAGGTTACATCCGAAAATCCGATCTTGCGCAGGGCGTTGTGAATGGTCTGACCCTGTGGGTCCAGAACCGAAGTCTTCGGCGTGACATAGACATGTGCCTTCATTATCCGTAATTATAGTAGTTCCGGCCGATGCCGGTGACCGTCAAAGTCGGTTGACTTCCCCCGCCGGCCGGACCGCGATCGTTCCAGAGCAGTCATTGTCCTGGGTCGCGACCGGCTATGGCAAAACCTGCCGGCATTTGGATGGAAAATGCCAGAATAGCTCCGGTCCGGTTCTTTGCTCCGGACCCAACCCCGACAATAGGAGAAGGCAAGAGAAATGGTTAATTATTTGGAATTGCCGATCGGCGATCGTGCCCCTGAGGTCTTCCGAGCGGTAATCGAAATCCCCAAGGATGGCACCAACAAGTTCGAGTATGACAAAGAGCTGCATGTCTTCAAGCTCGACCGCAACTTGTATTCTCCGGTCCACTATCCGGGAGACTATGGCTTCATTCCATCGACGCTGAGCGACGACGGCGATCCGCTCGATGTGCTGGTTCTGGTGCCAGGGCCGAGCTTCCCCGGCTGCGTGCAGGAAGTACGGCCTATCGGGCTGCTGGAGATGCTGGACCAGGGCGTTCTGGACGAGAAGGTTCTCGCCGTGGGCAAGAACAACCCGCGCTATAACAATGTGTGGAACTACACCGACATTTATCCGCACATGCTGAAGGAGATCACCCACTTCTTCTCGATTTATAAGGATCTGGAAGGAAAGCGCGTGGAGATCAAGGGATGGCACGATGCCGCTTATGCGCGCGATCATGTGCTCCACTCCGTAAAACAGTTCGAAGAAAACAAGGCGAAGAAGGCCGAGGCCAAGCAGTTGGAAGCGAAGATCAAGCCTGCGAAGTAGTCCGGATGTTTCGTAAAAAACGACAGGCCGCGTCTTGAGACGCGGCCTGTTCCATCTGGAGCGGATCATTTTTGGCGACGCCCGCCCGGAGGCAAGGGAGCCTGCGCGCAGATTACTGAGCGCTGCCGTCGGCCTTGCTCTGCACCGTCACGTTATGCGCGGCTGCAATCTCCCGAATCATGTCGAGATGCGCGGAAACTACCTGCTGGCCCTGGGCCGCAGCATCTTTTACCGCTGAAGATGTCCCGGTATTCGCTTCCTTCTGGAAAGCGGCCAGATCCTTTTCGTGGTCTTTGAGCATTGCTTTAATGTAGGCCTTATCGAAGTCATCGCCGGACAGTGCCTGCAGCCGTACTTCAAGTGCTTTATCCATTGGCGTCAGGGTTGTGGGCGGTTCCACGCCGATTTGTCCGGCCACGCTCTTCATCTGGTCGCCCAGCCTGCCGTGGTCGTCGACCATCTGCTGTCCGAACTGCTTTACATCGTCGCTGGCGCCCTTCTGCGTGGCCAGTTTGCCTAATTCAATTTCGGCATTGCCCCCTTTGAGGGCGGCTTTGACAAAGGTTTTGTCGGCAGCACTTGCCTGACCGGCCTGTGCCTGCGATGCGACCGCGGCTAGGAACAGAAGAGCCAGACAGCCCATGGCCGAAATACCCAGCATCCGCTTGAACTTCATAAACTCCTCCTCGTACTTTCAGCAACCTGAAATGTACGTGTACTAGGAGGGCGCAAATTCGTTCGGCGTTGCCCTATGAAGGAAGAGGGGATGGGGTGGAAGCGACGTGTAAATTCCCAATAAAAACGGGCAACCTTGGGGAGTGAATGCCACTCCTAGTGGAAAGCTGGACGCAGGAAAGCGCACGAGGTAGTGCGACTAGACAGGAATCGCCTAGAGAGAGCGGATTCTGCGAAGGCGTCCATAGCAGGAATTTTGGGAGCACGAATTTTGGGCACGCTATCGGTTTTGTAAAACCCGCGAAAATTGAAAGTCCGGCAAGTAGAGTAGCGGTTTTAAGTACGATCAACGACTTCTTTTAGGCCGCATGGTATCCCTGCGTCCTAGCGACGATTTAGAGACTCTCGCCCTGCGAAAGGGGGCTGAGTTCCAACACGGCAGCATCCGCACCTGGAGGATAGGCGATGAAAATATTCTCGGCACATATCGAAGATTTGCGCAGCTTGTACATCACCAATCTCAAGAAGGCCCTGGATATGGAAGAGAAGATCACGAAGGCTTTGCCCGAAATGATCGAGAACTCAACCGATCCGGAATTGACCGACGCGTTCCGCATGCATCTTGAAGAGACCCAGGGGCACGTCGCCACTATCGAAAGCCTGCTTCGCAGTTATCTGGGAGAAGTAGAAACCGAGACCTGCAAGGCGATCAACGGCCTCACCACCGAAGCGGCCGATACGATCAAGGACGCAACCGACAGTTCGATTCGGGATATCGCCCTGATTGGCGCTGCCCAACAGGTTGAGCATCACGAGATCGCGGTGTATGGAACGCTGCGGCGTTGGGCCGAGATTATGGGCCTGGAAGAAGACGCGGCACTTCTTGAATCCATTGAGGCGGAAGAGGAGAACGCCGACGCGGTGCTCAGCGAGATTGCGGAACGGGTCAACCTGGAAGCAACGGTGTAATGATTGGCGAACCGTTATGGCATGGAGAGGCGGTGGACGGAGGGGGCCACCGCCTCTTTTTATGCAGAGAGCCGGAACGCTCCGAATGAGCTTCAATCCGCAGCGGAGGCGGCGGCCAGGCGGCGACGGGCCAGGGGAGCGGCTGTCAGCCAATAGAGCACCGGGCCCAGCAATCCCACTGCGATTGAAAACACGAGTGCGGAGATGGAATGAGGGCCCAGCTTGATTTCTTCACCGCGCGAGGCATAGAGGGCATAGCCGATGAGCACGGCCGGGCCTACGCCGAGTGAGCAGGCAAACGCCAGGTTGCCTGCTTTGAAGGGCCGCTCAAGATTCGGCTCGCGGATACGCAGCACGGCCAATGCCAGAAACTCCACTAAGAGGCTCGATCCATACAGAATGAGGTCAATGGAGATAAGCCGCTCGAAGGGGAGTTTGAGCGCCAGAGCCCATGCCAGTCCGCAGAGCAGCACGCTGACCCACGGCACCCCGCGCTGGTTGCGGCGCGCCAGCACCTGCGGCAACATGCCGTCTTCTGCCATTGCCATGGGCAGGCGAGTATAACTCATGACCAGAGCATTGAACATGCCGACGCCGGTAATGACGCCCCCGGCTACCACCGCCAGACCCAGCAGCGGCCCGCCCATCGCGATTGCCGCAGTCATCCAATCGCCGGTGGAGAAACTGGTGACCGATAGCCCGGCCACTGCGATGGCGACCAGCGGCAGAATATAAGTGACCGCCACCAGCACGGCCGAGGCAATCATGGCGCGGGGATAATTGCGCTGCGGATTTTCCACTTCCTGGGCTATGGTGGAGGCGTTGTCCCAGCCCATGTAATTCCACATGCCGACAAGGATCGCGGTAGAGAGCGCCGACTCGGAGGCAGGCTGGCTCCATTGCACCGCCGGGTGCAGGGTGAACCCGTGCCATAAACCAAGCGCTACGAAAACCGCGAAGGGCGCGAGCAACAAGATGGACATCCAGACCGAGTCATTGCCCACTGCCGGCGCGCCGCGCAGATTCCAACCGCAACACAGCACAACCACGGCCAGCGACCAGCCGTAGCCGTGCCATCCGGTTGTCAGCGCAGGATTGAACTTGCCCAGGTAGCTGACAAAAAACGCCGGGTAGATGGCCATATCGAAGACGCTGGCCGCGAGCGAAAGCCATCCCTCCTGATAGCCCCAGAAGGGTCCAAGCGCGCGCCGAACCCACACATAAAAGCCGCCCTCGGCCGGGATGGCGCTGGCCAGTTCGCCAATCATGAGAGCTGTCGGCAGACTCCACAAAAAGGGAAGCACCAGCAGAATTAGGATGGCCCTGGCAAAACCGGCGCCGCCAAGGATATCCTCAATTGCGTAAGGACCGCCCGACACCATAAAGAAAGTGGCGGCGATGAGCGGGAGAAAGCGCATCTTATGGCGGGCGGGCGCGAGGGCAAAACGCATGAATGCGAATCTACCAACATTTGCCCTTTGCAGAAAGAAAAAAGTGCTCCCCAGACGAAATTTTCCAGACGCCCCATGGATGTGTCTGGAGCGGCTTGGAGGGCGTGTCTTAGAGGCGAGAATAGAGGCCGTTCCCGATCCTGTTTTGCGGCAGGATTTGCCGGCATTGCGGGCTGTTCCCAATAGGTTGGAGAGGCAAAACGAAGCACACGTTATTGCTGAGCCTTGCGCAATATGTGAGTTACCACATTGCATGTGCGGGCGATATCTTCATCGGTTGCGCGTAGAGGCTGGAGGCGAGTCTCGCAATTCTCCAGCAAGTACCCTTTGGGACGCGTGCTAAACTATGGACTAATCGAGTCGGAGAGATGGCCGAGTGGCTGAAGGCGGCGGTTTGCTAAACCGTTATAGGGTCAAAAGCTCTATCGGGGGTTCGAATCCCCCTCTCTCCGCCAGAATCTATCTAAATTATTCCTTTCAAAGGCAAACGTAACATCCTAAACAGATTATCCGCGTTCCAGATTTTCCATATCCTCCAAAACTTCTTTCCAATTTGGTCCTGTTTTGCCATTTTGCACGACAATGGACCGAGTGCACGACAATGAGTTCTGAGAACATACTGGCCATTCAGACGGAGTGGCGCAAACTGTTCGGTGAAATTGGCATTGCATGGCAAAACACTACGCCTAAAATGGTTGCAGGGCTCGCAAGGCCCTGAGGCGCAAATTTTCCTTCGCCGTCTGATGATGCCAGCAGCCTCAACCTAAAAGGATGGGTGGTCCCTTCCCTTGCGCTCGCTACACGCAGCTTCTCGGTTAGAATCATCCAGTGCAGAATTAATACGAATATTGTGGCTTGGTCTGCGCTTCGCAGAGAAGGTGAAAAGATTTTAAAATGAGCGAGATGGCCATTTTCGAGGAACGGCCGGTGCGTCGAGTCTTTCACAATGAGGAATGGTGGTTTGTTCTCACCGATATCGTCAGCGCGCTGACGGACTCACCCGCTCCCTCCGATTATCTGAAGAAACTGCGCCGTCGCGATCCATCTCTGGCCGATGCCTTCAAAGGGGGGGGGACAATTTGCCCCCCCCCTTGCGCTTCCCTTTGAAACGGAGGGGGGGGATGCAAAAGTTTCAGTGCTGGAACGTCCGTAAGCGTGGGAAGCTCCCCTCTTGAGGAGTGCGATTGATCCTTCTTAGAGCCTGTCCACAAACTTAAGATTGAATCAAGTCAGTCATATGCTTACAAGGGTTCTGATTTTACGTTTGGACTATGTACCCGAGTGATTTGACCGATGCACAGTGGGCGCGTCTGGAGCCGTTACTGCGGCAGGAG
>JAATGG010000206.1 GCA_015654835.1 Terriglobales bacterium | reverse complement strand
CTCCGAGCCGGTAGAGGCGGCCTCGTAATCGCCGTTTTCTCGTTTAAACCAGGACATCAAAACTCTCTCTCAAATCGGAAGCTGCTTTTGCTTGCGAGCAGAGGCGAGACTCCTGCCTCAACTTACAGTCGTATCAATTATTCTATGCCGCGCTGAGCGAGGACGCCTTCTTGGTATCGATCGGGATCGGTCGTTGCCAGAACCGATCGTGGATAGAGACAATCCGGCATATGCAGAAAAGCCGAGCCAATTTTCAGTGGCCCGTATGATACGGATGTCCAGCCAGGATTGTACATGCCCGGTAGAGTTGTTCGGCCATGACCAGCCGGGCCAGAGCGTGGGCAAGTGTGAAATTGCCCAGCGACAGCAGCAACTGAGCGCGCGTCCGGGCTGCGTCGGACCATCCGCTGGCCGGCCCGATGGCGAAGACGATATCCTGAGCTCCCTCATCGCGCCGCGCGCCGAGCCATCCGGCAAACGCCTCGGAATTCATCTGGCGGCCGTGGCTATCGAGCAGCACGGCCAGAGCCGGAGATCTCCCCTTCTGGCGGTCCAGCCAGTCCAGAAAGGCCTCTTCCGCACGAAACGCCTCAGCTTGACAGCGTCCGTACGCCGCACACCGATCCAGATAGACCTGAACGAGCGCATCGAAGCCATCTTTCGAGCCGCCGCGGCCACCCGGCCGGGCGCCAATATGTGCAAGAACAAGGTGCATGGGGGGAGAATACGCCAGTGGCTTTGGTGGAAGCGAGTCTACGAATTGGCTAAACAACTGGACATACAGAAAGGGTGGCTTCCTGATCGAAGTCGCCCTTTCTCTTTATGCTTTTCTTGAACCGGAGACGCGAAGCACGTACTTGCGCTCGCCGAAAGCCAAAGGAACTAGCTCTTTTTCGCTGTCTTCTTCGCAGCCGCCTTCTTTGCGGGTGTCTTTTTCGCGACGGCTTTCTTGGCGACCGCCTTTTTCACTGCCTTTTTGGGCGTGGCGGCGGCGTTTGTTTTAGCCGCGGCTGTTCCAATCGTCTTCGCGGGCGATTTGCTGCGGGCGGCGCGGGTCTTCTCGGCCAGTGCGGCCTTCAACTCGGCGTCGAACTCAGCCGGGGTGAGCGGACGAGCCGACTTGCGTAACCGCTCAATGTCATAGAAAGCGCGGCGCTCCGCCAGAAACACGTGCACCACAAAATCCACGTAATCGAGCAGAATCCATCCACCCTTTTGGCGGCCTTCCACCGAGTTGGGATAGACGCCGAACTCATGTTTTAGCCGCAGCTCGATTTCGTCGGAGATAGCCACTGCCTGGCGGTCGTTGGTGGCGGAGGTGACAAGAAAGAAGTCGGATAAGCCCGAATCGACTGGATCCAGTTCGAGGATGCGGGTATCTTCGCCTTTTTTGTCTTCACAGGCTGCGGCTGCGGCCTGTACGAGAATGCGGGTTTGTTGGTGCGCCTGCGTTATTGCCATTCAGTCGGATATTTCTCCATCCTCCATCGTAGACGTTCGCAGGTATGGGGGCAAGCTGGAGCTACTTCCAAATTCCCATTTCAGCCGGGGTCAGCTATAAAGCCCATGTGCGCGTATGTAGTCGAACACCGTCTCGGGAAGCAGATTGTGGCCGGAGAGCGGACTGGCCAAGCCGGCGCGAACCTGTTCCCGAATCTGCGAAGCGCTGATTTCCACATGTAATCCACAGAGGAGATAAAACGGCGTCCGGTCCCCTGCGGAGTTCCGTAACAGATAGGAGCGAACCTCTACCTGTGCGCCAGACAGGTCTATATTCGTCGGGACAGGATGAGCGGCTTCCATCGTCAGCCCGGCTGGCAGAGCAGCTTTTACGTCGTCCAACTGCTGGCCGGGCCGCGAGGCCACGATCAACGGTGCCGCAAATGGAATTTCGGCGGCGCCGCGCCAACGCTGTAATCCAAAAAACGAATCGGCGCCCATCAGGCAAAAGAGTGCGCCATCCGGCGGTAACTGGGCGCGCAGGCCTAGCAAGGTGTCGAGCGTGTAGTTCGGTTCGCCTGCGGGCTTGGGTGCGTCGGCAAGTGAGATGGCGAAACCCGGTTCGCCTTCAATCGCGAGTTGAACCATGGCCAGCCGATCGGAATAAGGGGCCGTCGAACCCTTCGGCTTGAGAGGCTGCGCGCCCACCGGGGCAAAAAGCACAGTATCAAGGCCGAACGCCGCACCGGCCGCACGGGCGACTGCCAGGTGGCCCAGATGGGGCGGATCAAAACTGCCGCCGAAAAAAGCGACGCGTCTCCCGCCGCCTGGCTCGTTCATGCGTCCATCATATCGTGCACTTCCGTGCCCGGATCAGAGACACTACTGTCATGCGATTTCTTATTGCCTTTATCGCCCTGGCCGGTATGGTGGTTTCCGCGCTCGCTCTCCACGTTCACTACTCCACCGACACGCAGCCGTGTTCCATCAATGAAAAGTGGGACTGTGGCATCGTCAATCACAGCCCATTCGCCGAAATCGAGCACATTCCGGTAGCGGCTCTGGGCATTGCCGGCTACCTGCTCATGGCAGCCCTGGCGCTGGCGCGGAGGCGTAGTCTGGCCCTGCTTGTGACGCTTGCGGGTCTGGGGTTTTCGCTCTACCTTACCCACATCGAAAAAGACGTGCTGCATGTCTGGTGCATCTATTGCGTGACCTCGCTGGGCATCATTTCCTTGTTGACGCTGCTAGACCTCGGCTGGGCGGCGGCAGGGTGGACCGAGGAGCGCCGCGTGTCCTAATTGGAGCGGCAGCTTCATCGGACTCTTATCTCCACGCGCACTTCCCGCTGATAAACTTGAAGCAAGCCCATGTTCAAGAAACTCTATGCAGATTGGATGTACCGGTGGGAAACGCGACTGACCACACGCGATGAAAATCGGGTGGTGCGCCCGCTGGAGTGGGGATTCGAGTGGATCGCTCCGTTTCTTGATGCCCACAACCTGGGCGCGGCAGAGCTGCGGCTGGCGAGCGCGCAAGACGATACGGCCTGCGAAGCTGCCATGACCCGCATCAATCAGCTTCTGGTGCGGCATAGCGACACTTTTTTTGGCTACAAGCGGCCTACGGATTTCCGGCTCGAAGAGCGCTATCCGGAACTGTTCCCCACGAACGTGCGGCCCGAGACACTGGCCCAGGATGCGGCTCTTCGCCAGCAGGCGGCCGATGGCAAGATTGCGAAAGCGCAGTTTTTGCGCTTCACCTCGCCGGAGCACACGCCTTACCCGGAAAACGATCTGGCGAATGCCCGCTGGTTTCCCGCGCCTCCCCATAAAGATCCCAGACGGCCGAAGCAGGCAATTGTGGTGATGCCGCAGTGGAATGCCGATGCCTTCAGCCATAATGCTCTATGCACGTTGTTCAATCGCATGGGCATCTCGGCTCTGCGGCTCTCCAAGCCCTATCACGATATTCGCCGGCCCGTGGAACTGGAGCGGTCCGACTATGCGGTTAGCGCCAACGTTGGCCGCACGCTTTCGGCCTGCCGGCAGGCGGTAGTCGATATTCGCTGCTGCATCGACTGGCTCGAAGAGCAGGGCTACGAACAGTTCGGCGTGCTGGGAACCAGTCTCGGCTCCTGTTATGGATTTCTGGCCAGCGCACACGACCCCCGTATTCGCGTGAATGCCTTCAACCACGCTTCAACTTCGTTTGGCGATGTGGTGTGGGCCGGGCAAAGTACGCGCCATATCCGCCAGGGACTGGCCGAAGCGGGGCTAACGCAGGAACGGTTGCGTGCCTTGTGGGCGGCGGTCAGTCCGATCAACTACTATCAACAATTCATGAGCCGGGAGGCTGCTGGACCGTACAAGAAAGTCCTGCTCGTTTATGCCGACTACGATCTGACTTTTCCCAAGGAATATTCGCTTCAGGTGGTCAGAGCATTCCGCGAGTACGGCGTGAACTTCGAACCGCGCGTGTTGCCCTGCGGCCACTACACTACCGGCGAAACACCGTTTCAATACATCGACGGCTGGTATCTTGGCTCGTTCGTTTATCGCGCGTTCAAGGCGCTGCGAGAAGAAAAATTGACTGGCACGCGCCCTGCGCCGGTCGATTCCCCCGCCTTGGAAGAGGAACTTCTCAGCCGCTAGCCCCTTGTCGGACACACCTCATAAAGAGCGTGCAAGAGGAACTACCCCAGGTTCCTCTTGTGCACAGCCAGAGGATGAGCTTCAAATTCAATGCGGTTTCGTCCGCCGTCCTTGGCTTTATAGAGTGCCTTGTCCGCCCGATCGATAAAGGTTTCTACCGTCATCGCCGAGTCGCCGCAGAATAGGCTTGCCCCCAGACTGCAGGTGATGCTCACTTCGATGTTGCCGATCCGGATGGGGGCCCCGCAGATGGCGTTATGCACCAGCGACAACCGCTCCGGGTCGCGGCAGCCATCGATTCCAGGCAGGATCAGAAGAAATTCTTCGCCTCCGTAGCGGCCCGCGGAGTCGTAAGGACGAATCGCCCCGGTGAGGCGGCGCGCCAACTCTCGCAGAACCTCGTCGCCGGCTACATGGCCGTGCAGATCATTGATCTTCTTGAAGTGGTCGATGTCGATCATGACCGCCATGAGCGGCGTGCCATCGCGCCGGCTCCGGGCCATTTCCGTGGCCACCACTTCGTGAATGGCACCGTGATTCAGCAGTCCCGTCAGGCCGTCGTGAGTGGCTTGTTCGCGGAGCGCTTCGCGCGCATCCAAAAGCTGCTGCTTCTCGTTTTCCAGTTCTTCGGTCCGCTCCCGCACCAGCGCTTCCAGCGCCGCTTGCCGAGCCCTCAGGCTCCGCTCCCGAAAGCGCTGCAGCGCGAATGCCAACGCCGGCAGCAACGCCGCCATCGTCAGCAGAAACGGAATACTCTTCCACCACGGCGGTCGTATGCGGAAAGAGAGCACAGTCAGTGGAGAACGAACATTCTGCCCCGTATCTTCTGCGAACAGCTCCAATTGAAACTTGCCGTCGGGCAAAGCGGAGTATTGCAGATCGGGGTTCTTGCTGGTCAGCCACTCCCGGTCCAGTCCGACAATACGGTAGCGATACACAATCGACGACCGATGCTCGAACGCGGAGAATGCCATGTGCACCCGCAACGGCTCTCTCGTCCAGGGAAAGGTGATGGAGCTTCCGACCGGAATGGATGCATTGCCCAACGTGGCATGAACGTCGATGATCCGTAAGGCATACGGCTTGAAGAGATCTTCCGGATGCAGCAGGTGCGACAGTCCATCCGGAGTGCCGATCCACACCGATCCATCGGTGTCTTCAAAAAAGGCGCCCTCATTGCAATCATCCCAAGTGAGGCCGTCCTTCTTGGTGACGTGCCTCCATCGGTTCCCATTGAAGATATAAACACCGGAGCCGGTGCCGACCCACAGCCATCCACGATGATCGCGGACTAGAAACATAACCTCAAGGCCGCTGAACTCAGGCGGAGGTTGAGGTTTGGCTAGCGTCGCCGTTGTTCCCTGCACGGCAACATGCAGAATGCCGGTGGACGCCCCGCCCAGCCACAGGGTTCCGTCAGCGGCGCAGGCCACGCTGACGAACCCATCTTCTGCGCCCTGGCTGCTTAGCTCGATCCTGCTCCACGTTCCGCTGGAGAAACGCAGAATCCCCGTCTTCGACGCGAACCATATTCCGTGTCTTGGATCTTCACAGGCATCTGAAATTCGCTGGTCCTGCAACGCAGGATCGTGGACCTTGACGATCTGGTTCGATCCCTTCTCCGCCCGGTAGAGACCGCTGTTGGCCAGTCCCCACATACGGCTCTCTGAATCCAGCCACACCTGCCGCCAGCCTGTCGGCATGGTCCAATGATGCATTTTGCCGCTATCGGGAAAGTAGTGAAGCAGTTCCCCCCGCAGCGATGAAAACCAGAGGCTCCCATCTGGAGCCGCCCGCACGTCGACAACCTGTCCCCGCGGTACATTGGAATTCGGATGCCACGTGACAAAGCGGTCGGCCCCCCGGTCGAGCTTGCCGATGCCCGCTTCCGTGGCCGCCCATACGGTTCCCCGGTTGTCGCGAAGAACCGACCACACCAGGTTTCCCGGCATTCCCTGCCCGGCAGCCCAGGTCTCCCAGTTGCCATACCCCAGCCAGCGCTGAATGCCCTTGCCATAGGTGCCCATCCAGAGCCCGCCATCCTGATCGACCATGAGAGCGACAATGCCCGGCATGGTCAGGCCATTCGCAGCCCCCAGAATCTGCCAGCGCCCTTGATTCCAAACCGCCAAGCCGCGGTCGGTGCGCGTCAGAATCCGGTGGTACGGGTCCTCGACCATCGGTACGGAACTGGTGTTGTAGGTGACCAGGGCGGGTGAAATATCCTCGTTGGCAAACCGCTCAGCGCCAAGGGTCAGTTGGCGGACGTGATGATAGCTGCGCGCCCAGAGCCGGCCCGCCGAGTCCTGCAGAAACCACGACCAAGTGTCGGCAGCTACTCCCTGGCCGGTGCCCCAGACCTTGATGCTGTTGCCGCTAACCTGACAGATCGCCTCCCCGCAGCCCAGCCAAATCTGGCGGTTGCGATCCACATAGACGCTGTGGATGGTATTGAGCTGAGGATGGGCGGTCAACGATGTCGCGGAAAAGAAAGATTTGATGCTCCAGCTCGCCTGCGGACTAGTACGCATCAATTGGAAAAGACGGTGCTGGCTTTCCACCAGCACATGCCCGGGATCAATCGAACCTAGCTGCTGCCCCTGGGCTCCTGGCAGCCCGTGGGAGGCTGCTGCCACGGCGCTGAAATGCCTGGCCCGTCCGTGATAGATGTTGTTGGCGGTCCCAACCCACATTTCGCCGGAAGCGTCTTCATAAATCGACAGAATATAACTGTCCAGCAGACCTTCCGCCGCGCCGATCCGGTTATAGATCGAACCATCGGAGACATAAAGGCCATTCTCGGTGCCCGCCCATACCGAACCTGCCCGGTCTTGCAGAAGGCAATTGACTGTCAGGCTGTTCAGGCCCTCGGCTTCTCCGTCCTCATGAAAGGCATACTGCTGTGCACACGCGCACACTCCCGCGAGCTGGCCTAACACCAGAATGGAGCTAAACCATCGACCTGAAAACATGTTTCTCAACTCTTCATATTGGTTCGGCCCACGCCAACACGACAGTTTGGGGTCCAACCCCCATTTATCGGCGATAGACTCATCTAGCGTTACCGTATTTCAACGCAGCTTTACGTCCAGAGGCTGCGGCAACAGGCGAAACGTACCAGTATGCGGAGCGATGCGGCGTCTTTCGCATCCGCAAAACTAAGTTCCAGCCCAAGCGGCTGTCTCTTGATCTGTGACACTCGGTATGAGCGCGCTGCGGACGTGTGCGGCTTCCAATTTATTGCACGGCAATGCCAGGATTCCCGGCTCCGGTCAAAAGGAGGCGTTCCATGAGGAACAGCGGGGATAAAAATCGCCCTCTGGCGGGTCCTGCCCGGATGTCGCCGGGTATGGAAGACCAGAGGGCAAGGAGCCGCAGTCGCAGAGAAATGCGCCTTCCAACTTGCCCTCGGGGGAAGACCCGCAGAGGCTTGTTTTGGCACATCTTCTGGACCGAGAGCGACTATAGTTCGCGACCTTGGGCTCTAACAGGTTCTATCGGGTACCGGCTCGATGGTAACTCATACTAACTTGTTCATCTTCTTATATTTAATGCGCCGTAGACAATGGCTTCAACGGGACGTATTATACGCAGTACCATCTCGTTCGACGTTCTGACTGCGTTTGATTGCATCGACCGGATTACAGTCTTGGGCCCATATCCTAATTCCGGTGAAGCGAACGACAGCGCCTTCAGTCTCATCATTCTCCGGGCCAATTCCGTTGCGCACGATCTCAGCGAAAACAATTCGCCGGGGGCCTAGACCCCTGCAGGCGCGGAATCCAGAAATGAGACTGCTTTAGGAGCTGGAAATGCCGGAAGCCAGGGCGCCCCTTTCACCACAGGAAATAACTGCCATTCGAGAGCAGTTGGAACACCTTCTCATTCATCCACTTTTTGCCAATAGCAAGCGTTATCCCGCCTTATTGGCCTATACAGTGGAACAAACCTTGCGGGGCAACTCGTCCGAATTGAAAGAACGCACCATCGGTGCTGAAGTCTTTGGCCGATCGCCTACCTATGACGCGAATGCCGATCCGGTCGTGCGCATTACCGCCGGGGAAGTTCGCAAGCGTCTCACCCAGTACTATTACGATCCAGCCCACGCCGGCCAACTGGTCATCGAGCTTCCCCTCGGCTCCTATATCCCCCTCTTTCACCTCCCAGGGGACGAGCCAAAAACAGACTCTTCTCCCCTCCCCCCCTCTACCCCCGTCCACAACCCACTCCCTCCCCCCCATATTCCCCGGCTGGTAATCACGGCGATCGTAGCGCTGGCCTGTGCTGCGGGCGTGGGCATTGGGTTGGAGCTGCGCAGGGTGCAGCCTCCTAGCGCGATGGACCGCTTTTGGACTCCCATCGCCAGCGGCGACAGTACGGCCACTTACTGCCTCGGCGAACCGTCCAAAAGCCTCGATCCTGAATCAGTCACGTACATGAGCGGCCCTGAAGCCTCCTCCAAGCCGGAGCCGCTTTACTTCAGCCTGCATTCTTCCGGACATTTGGCGTTGGCGGATGTCATTACACTTACCCTTACCACTGCCGCCCTGCAAACCCGCCATAAGGCCTTCCGCGTATTGCCTGCATCGGAAGCCAGTTTTGCCCAGCTTCGTGAGGGCCCCATCGTGCTAATCGGTGGATTCGATAACGTCTGGACGCTACGTATAACCCGCGGCTTGCGTTTTGGATTCGAGTCGAAGAATGGCGTCGCTCTGGTCGTCGACAGAAAAGACCGGAAGCAAACCACCTGGGCTACTGCCTGGAGTCTTCCTTATCAGGAGTTATCACGCGATTATGGCATCGTGGCCCGCATTCATGACGGCACTACGGGGCAGCCGGTCGTCATTGCCGCGGGTATCTCTGAAGAAGGCACCGAGGCCGCTGGAGAGATGCTCTACAATCCTGCTTATCTTGGTTTATTGCTTGCCAAGGCTCCGCCTGACTGGGAACAGATGAATATGGAAGCGGTTATCGAGACTCAGGTCATCGACGGCCACCCCGGCCCGCCGCGCATACTGGCATTTGAGTCCTGGTAGAAACCGCTGTATTCAAGCCGGCACGACCGGCAGGGAGCAATGGCCTTGCACCTCGCTCAACATGCCATGGTCTTTCTGGGATAAGTTAGCTATCGATGTCCTGTCACCTTGCTCGACTTCCGCGGCCGACCCCGCGGGCTTTTTTGGGGGTGCGATAACTTAGCACCGTTTTCCGTGCTCGACATAAGGAAGCAAACCGCCCGGCGGTTGCCTCCTTATTTTTTGGCCTTCTGTGCCGCCCACCGCTTGCGTTGTGCATCGGCAATCCGCTTCCGGGCTTCGGGACTTAGTACATGCTTCTTATTCGCGGCTGCCGTCTTTCTAGGCCTGTGTTCGGTAATCTTTGGCGTTGCTTTGCCGGCATTGGCAAGCAGCGAGCGAACCTGAGTGAGCCTTGCAATTTCGGCGTCGATTTGGGCGATGATGGAGTCGGTAGGCATGGGTTAAAGCATAACTCACAAAGAACGAGTTTGCCTATGGATTAAGGCATTTGTCGGAGTTACGAACATGCGATACCAGATATTTCATTCCGGCTTACCCACCGTTTTCTCTTTATAGGCTTTCTGCAGAACATAGAAAGCCTGTTTCTTCTGACCTTGATCGGAAATAAGTCCTTTGCGATTGAACTCATCTTGAATCCCTTGCAAAGGCCGATTGGGCGAACGGAAATCCATCAGTATCCAGGGACTCATACCTCTTAGTTGCTGAATTCTGTTGAGCATTCCAAGTTGATGGCGGTAGATATTGGCCTGATACTCTTCTGTCCAGCGGTCGTTCTCGCCGCCATGCAATCCGGCTTTTGCATCGCCCCCGAACTCACTCACAATGACAGGCTTCTGATAGTCGATGCGCCAATCGGTAACATCGGCCGTCTCGGGGTGCTGCTCATACCAACCGATGTATTCATTTACGCCGATCACATCCAGCGCCTTGCCGAGTGGATCATCAACAATCTTGGTGTGTCCGTCGGCACGCACCAGCAGAGCCGCAGTAATCAGCCGCGACGAATCTAACTCCCGCGCATGGCTGGCCAGCGTCTCGATAAACTGTGTGCGCGCTGCGGTATTGGGTGTTTCGTTGGCCATGGACCACAAGATAATAGAAGCATGATTGCGGAGCGTGCCGATCTCTTCATCTAACTGCTGCTCGGCCTTGGCAAATACCTTTGGATTATCGAACTGCAAGGCCCAATAGACTGGATTCTCCGACCAGACCAGCAATCCCATGTGGTCGGCGGCGCGCAGCATGGTTTCATCGTGAGGGTAATGCGCCAGCCGGACGTAGTTGCATCCCAGTTCCTTGGCCCATCCCAGCAGCGTTTCCGCATCCTTGTCGGAGTAAGCACGGCCGGTTCGATAAGGCGCCTCCGCATGAATGGCAATGCCACGCAAAAAGACAGGTTTGCCGTTCAGGAGTATCTGCGTACCGCGCACCTCGACCGTACGGAAGCCCATCTGATCTTCTATCGAGTCGCTACCGGATCGCAGGGTAACTTGATAAAGTTTCGGCGTCTCGGGCGACCAGCGCTCCAATCCCTTTACGCTGAAATGAATGGCCGCGCGGCCGTTCTCTGCGACTATTGCCGATGTTTTCGCTGCCAACTCGGGAATCTCCACCTCAACCTTAGTCCCCGGCTGCGCATCCGTCACATGCACCCATCCTTCGATCAGTGAATCCTCTGTGCGGCTCAAGTGCAGATCGTATTGGTCGATAAACTGTTCGGGTAACTCGATCAGCGAGATTTCGCGTGTCAGGCCGCCATAGTTCCACCAGTCGGTTTCGAGAGTAGGGACATTGTCTTCGCGGCGCGTGTTATCGACCGCCGCCACCACGAAGTTAGCTCCTGATTGTACGGCTGACGTGATGTCGCAGTTGAAGGCGGTGTATCCACCCTCATGTTCGCAGACCTTCTTTCCGTTCACCCAGAACCATGACCGGTAGTTAGCCGCGCCTACATGCAAAAAGGTCCGCGTATGCTGCTTGGGCTGGTAAGTGAAGTCGCGCTCGTACCACATGGGGCCTTCGTAATAGAAAAGGGAGTCGCGCTGCGTGTTCCAGTCGCCGGGCACTTTTAACTTGGGAGCCTTGGCAAAGTCATACTCGATGGGGAACGAGTCGCCTGGCTTCGGCTTCTGGTTGAGAAACCAACCATTCGTTTTTTCTTCATGATGAAAGCTATACAATCCTGAAAAATAAGGATCGACAATCGAGGCCCAGTCCCCATTGAGCGAGGTTGCCGCACGCCTGTCGGCCCCGGTAAGTACCACCTGCTTTTCGGCAGGCGCGGCCAAGGCCGCATGGCTGGCAACGATTAGCACAAGGATTGCAACAAGTTTAATTCCCCAGCAGATACTTATGGCGGCGCTCGCGGACATGCGAGTAGACGACTGCTTCATCCAGACACCTCTTCGATGGTTATCCACCTGAAAGCAGTTCCGCATTTCGGCGTGCCGCGACACCTGCTCCGGACGGACCGTTCATCTTATCGCCTCGTGTGCAGACGTGTACATGCCAAACTGGCAGCGAGATAGAAACCCAATAAAAATGGACAGGATCTTAGCCTGTCCATTTTCATAACTATGTTGTATGGTTCTCTGCTCCAGCTTCCGAGCTACTCGACGTAGCACATATATGTCAAGCCGCACGTTATAACGCAAGACGCCAAGCAGAGTAAGAAACTCGCCGCTGCAAGAGAGTGCTCATAAGGAATGGAACTATGCTTCGACTGCGGCCGGCGTGCGGCGCCATGCATAAAGAGGGAATTGATTGGCTAGCTCTGCCACTTCATGACGAATGCATTCCAGGGCTGCATCATCATTTCGCTGATCGAGAGCCCTGGCGATCCACTTCGCAATTTGCCGCATCTCCGTCTCTTTCATGCCGCGTGTGGTGAGGGCGGGCGTACCGATGCGAATGCCCGACGGCTTGAGCGGAGGATTGGTGTCATAAGGAATCGTGTTTTTGTTCACCGTGATACCGGCCTTGCCCAATGCCAGTTCGGCGTCAGAGCCAAGAATGCCTTTCTCGAATACATCCACCAGCATCAGGTGATTGTCCGTACCGCCGGAAACGATGCGGAAGCCAGCCTCTTGCAACGCTGCAGCCAGGACCTTGGCATTCGTCACGATCTGCGCGGCATAAGTGCGGAACTCTGGCCGCAATGCTTCCCCAAAAGCCACAGCTTTTGCGGCGACGATGTGCACCAGGGGACCGCCCTGCTGGCCGGGGAACACTGCCTTGTCCACTGCCGCAGCCAAATCGTTTCCACATAGAATCAGGCCTGCGCGAGGCCCGCGGAGCGTCTTGTGCGTAGTGGTGGTGGTGATGTGCGCATGGGGCACCGGCGAAGGATGCACGCCACCCGCAACCAGACCGGCGATATGCGCCATATCAAAGATGTAATACGCACCGACCTTATCGGCAATCTGCCTCATGCGGGCAAAGTCCCACAGGCGCGGATAGGCACTGCCGCCACCGACAATTGCCTTCGGCTTTTCACGCACGGCGATTGCTTCGAGCTCGTCATAATCGATCAGTTCCGTGTCGCGGCGAACGTGATAAAAAGTGGGCCGAAAAAGCTTGCCACTGAAGCTCAGCTTATGGCCGTGAGTAAGATGGCCGCCATGTGCCAGATCGAGACCGAGAATGGTGTCGCCCGTTTGCAGAACTGCGGCATAGGCCGAAGCATTGGCCTGCGAGCCGGAGTGCGGCTGCACATTGGCATGTTCGGCGCCGAAAATCTGTGTAGCGCGGTCGCGCGCCAGGTTCTCCACCACGTCGGTAAATTCGCAACCGCCATAATAGCGGCGGCCGGGATAACCCTCGGCATACTTATTGGTGAAGATGGAGCCGGCGGCCTCCAGCACGGCTTCGGACACAAAGTTCTCGCTGGCGATCATCTCCAGCCCCTCGTGTTGGCGAAGGGTTTCACGATCAAGGGCTGCGGCTACTTCGGGGTCGGCCTGGGCAAGGGACAGAGACATGCGATCGGTCATGCAAGAATTCTAGCCCCATTTCCGCCCGGATTGACAACACCAAAGCGGCTTCAGGACTGCAGTCTGGGACAAGGCGAGGCTCTATTATGTAGGAGGGGATGTTTTGCCGCGGCTGGGAATCTTCAGGCATTTCGGTCAATACTTGCCTGGACGCTTATGAAAATCCACGGAAAACAACTCCTCTTTGCAGTTCTGCCGGCAGTGGCTCCAGCCGCAGGATTCGCACAGACACGGCCTGCCTCTCTCGATTCGGCAAAGCTGTTGCGGCTCGACCTGAAGTCCGTTCGCTAGCTGAGACCGGCCATCACCAACATGCGGGGTTCGGTCATTTCTTCGATCGCGGAGCGGATGCCCTCGCGCCCAAGTCCCGAGTCTTTGACACCGCCGTAGGGCATGGGCTCAAGCCGCCAACTGGGCGTGTCGCCAACAATGAGTCCGCCGACCTCCAATTCGCGAAAAGCCGTGAGAATGCGTCCTGCGTCGCGGGTGAGCAAGCCGGCCTGCAAGCCGTAGCGCGAGTGATTTACTTCGGCCAGAGCTTCTTCGAAATCGTCATAGGGCTCGATGCAGATCACCGGGCCCAAAACCTCGTCGTCGCGCACTTTCATGCCCGGCTTGGTTCCGGTGAGGATCACGGGAGGCAACAGGGAGCCGCGGCGCTCGCCGCCGGCCACCAGCCTCGCTCCACCTTCGACCGCTTCTTTTACCCAGGCATCGACCCGCTCGGCTTCGCTGAGGCGAATGAGCGGTCCTACGTCAGTGGCGTCTTCGCATGGATCGCCGGTCACAAGCTTGGCTGTGTATTCCACAACCTTCCAGAGGAAGGTCTGGAAAACGCCACGTTCCACAAACACGCGCTGCACGCTGATGCAGGATTGGCCGGCATAGCCGAAGGCCGCATGGGCGGTGCGAAGAGCGGCATCGTCGAGGTCAGGCCAATCGCCATGGACGACCATGGCGGCGTTGCCGCCCAGCTCCAATAGCACGCGCTTGCGGCCGGAGTGCACTTTCAGGTCCCAGCCGACCTTGGCCGAACCAGTAAAGCTCACCAGCTTGATGCGGTCTTCTTTTTCCGCCAGCCAGGCGGTGTCGGTGTTGCTGAGCGGGAGCACGGCCAGGGCCTCCTGGGGCCAGCCGGCCTTCAAAATCACTTCGCCCAGCGCCAGCGCGGTGAACGGCGTCTGCGGTGCGGGCTTCAAAAGGAAGGGGCAACCGGCGGCCAGCGCAGGAGCCACTTTGTGGGCCACCAGATTCAGCGGAAAGTTGAATGGGGTAATGGCCAGCACGGGTCCCACGGGAAAGCGCTGCACCAGGCCCCAGCGGCCCTCGTTGCCCTCGACCAGGTCGAGCGGAATCGTTTCGCCGCCCAGCCGCGCCACCTCTTCGGCAGCGGTCTTGAAGGTGAGTACGGCGCGGTCTACCTCGGTGCGCGCCAGTCGGACGGGCTTGCCGGCCTCGGCCACGATGAGCTGCGCAAAGCGCTCTTTCTGCTCGATCAGCGTTCCGGCCACGTCTTCGAGAATCTCGCGGCGCTTCCAACGCGGCAGGGCGCGGGTGCGGCGCAGGCTGGCCACGGCATGGCTCACGGCCTGACGCGCATCGGCACGGGAGGCTACAGTCACGCGGCCTACCAGCCCCTGATCCCAGGGCGAGCGCACTTCAAGGGCTTCGCCTTCGATCCATTCCTTGCCGCACAGCAGAAATCCCGTTTGCGTTCCAGGGCGCATCTTCATGGGGTAATTGCTCCTTCGTTCATAGCCTGTCCTCTCGATGGTAAATAGGGAGGGGGGGGGGAGGTGCCGCATAGGTTTGTGGAGGCCGGGCCGGCACGGTGCCTGAACGGGAAGAAATGGAACAGGAAACTTCGGACCTTCTCCGTTTACACTGGCCTCATGCCGCAGCCCGCCCTCAGACAGCCGCTTACGGATGACGAAATAGAAGAACTTGGCAACTTCCTGTTAGATGCCAATCACGGAAACGCGATGACCATCGATGAATTGGACGGATTTTTTTGTGCCCTCATCTGCGGACCCGAGGTTGTGCCGCCTTCCGAATACATGCCGGTGGTCTGGCGAGGCCAGACAGAACTGAGCGGCATTTTTGCCTCGGTCGAAGAGGCCAATCATTTTCTCTCTTCGATGATGCGCCTGTGGAATACCATTGCCGGAACGCTTGCCGAGGGCGAGCCGTACAAGCCTCTCATCTTCGACGAGGATCTGGACGGAGTGGCCAGCGCCACCCGCTGGGCTGTGGGTTTTCAACAGGGAATGGCGCTTCGCGCCGATGCGTGGGCTCCGCTCATTCGGGACCAAAAAGCCTCCATTCTGTTGATGCCGTTTCTCGAACTGGCTGGCGACGATGGACCTGTGCCCGGGACCGTCCCCGTGGAGATACCGGAGGTCATGCGGGAGATGCTGCTGTTCGGCTTGATGGCAGGCATTCCGGCAATCTATGACTATATGCGGGTGGGTTTGAGGCCCACACGGAAAAAAGCCGCAAAAAAGAAGAGCGCAAAAAAGAAGCCGGTGGCCAAACCGGCCGGATCGAGATTGAAAGCCGCGGAGACAAAAGCGGCCTCGTCCCGTAAACCGGCGGTGAAAAAGCCGAAGCGGCCGCTGTAGACTCATCTCCATATGGTTCATGCCGGTCGCCGCCGCAAACTTCCCTTCGACCCTGATGAGGCGTTGGCGCACCTGCGCGCCAAAGATGCCAAACTGGGGGCGTTGATCGACCGCGTGGGGGCATTCACGCTGCAGCTTAGTCCTGCTCCGTCGCCTTTCGAGTCGCTGCTGGAGTCGATTCTCTATCAGCAATTGCACGCCAAGGCCGCAGCCACGATCCACCGCCGGGTACGGGAATATTATGGCGGCGACCCGGCTCCGCAAACCCTGATCGACACTCCCGACGAGGTGCTGCGGGCTGCCGGCGTCTCCGGGAATAAAGCCAAGGCGCTGAAAGATTTGGCAGCCCGTACGCTGGATGGGACAGTGCCTTCCCATGCGGCAATTGTCAAAATGACGGACGCGGATATTGTGGAGCGGCTGACGGAGGTGCGGGGCATCGGTCCGTGGAGTGTGGAAATGCTGTTGATATTCCGGATGGGGCGGCCGGACGTGCTGCCGGCAACCGATTACGGCGTTCGCAAGGGATACGCGCTTACCTTTCAGCGGGTTCCCAAAGCACGCGCCCTGGCCGCCGAAGACTTGCCCAAGCCGGATGTCGTTTTCAAGCGAGGATTGCGCTGGGCTCCATTTCGGTCCGTGGCCAGTTGGTATCTATGGCGGGCCTGCGACCTGGCAAAGGTCACCTCCGCCGCCTGAACGATCCAGCCTACAATAGCCCAGTGAGGGGCTGTCGGTCCTCCCGGGCCCGGCGAACCCTATCCTTCACTGCATACGGACGGGATTGGACTCTTGATGCCTGCTACGAAACGGTTTGTCTGTATTCACGGTCATTTTTATCAGCCACCGCGCGAGAATCCCTGGCTGGAGACGGTCGAAACCCAGGACTCCGCTGCCCCCTACCACGATTGGAACGAGCGAATCTGCGCGGAGTGCTATGCCACCAACGGCGCGGCCCGCATCGTGAATACCGAAAATCAGATCACGCGGATCGTGAATAACTATGCGCGCACCAGTTTCAACTTTGGGCCCACGCTGCTGAGCTGGCTCAATGAGAATGCGCCGCGCACCTACCGCATGATTCTGGACGGGGAGCAGCGCAGCCGCAAGAATTTCAAGGGCCACAGTTCGGCTATGGCGCAGGTGTATAACCACATCATTCTGCCGCTGGCCAACCATCGCGACCGCGTTACGCAGATTCGCTGGGGCATCGCCGACTATGAGCACCACTACGGCGTGCCGCCCGAGGGCATGTGGCTGCCGGAGACCGCCGTGGACTCCGCATCCCTGGAGTTGCTCGCCGAGCACGGCATCAAATTTACGGTGCTGACGCCGTACCAGTGCAAGCGCTTCCGGCCACTCAAGCAGGTTGCCGCCGACGGCGCCGAAGCGGCTGCCGAGATAGACCAGGCGGCTAATTCCGTGGGAGAAGAGCTTCCCTGGACCGACACGCCGAATGGCTCGGTGGATACGCGCCATCCCTATCTGGTGCGTTTCAAGTCCGGCGCCTCGATTGCCGTGTTTTTCTACGACGGCCCTACATCGCGGGCCATTGCATTCGAGGGGCTGCTGAACTCCGGCGAGGTGTTTGCCGCGCGCCTCAAGGCGGGCTTCAAAGAGGGCACGCAGCCGCAGCTTGCGCATGTCGCCACCGATGGCGAGTCGTACGGGCACCATCACAAGCACGGTGAAATGGCGCTGGCCTACGCGCTGCGCCTGCTCGAACAGGATAAGACGGTCAAGCTGACGAACTACGGCAGTTTTTTGGCGCAGTTTCCGCCCGAGTACGAGGCCGAGGTGGTTGAAAATACGTCGTGGAGCTGCGCGCATGGCGTAGAGCGTTGGCGCTCCAATTGCGGCTGCAACGGCGGCAAGCCGGGTTGGAGCCAGGCTTGGCGCGGACCGCTGAGGCAGGCTCTCGACGAGCTGCGCGACGCCCTGATTCCCCTCACCGAAAAAGAAGGCAGCAAGCTGTTCCAAGATGTGTGGGCTGCCCGCGACGGGTACATCGAAGTGGTGCTCGACCGCAGCGCGGAATCCTCCGAGCGTTTTCTGCGCGCGCACGAGAGCCACATTCTTTCGGATGCGGAGCGTGTGCGCGCTCTCGAACTGATGGAGATGCAGCGCCACGCGCAGCTCATGTACACGAGCTGCGGCTGGTTCTTCGACGATATTTCCGGCATTGAGACGGTGCAGATCATCGCTTATGCTGCGCGCGTGCTGCAACTGGCGCTCGAGCTTTTCGGCGAGGCGGCAGCGGCCTTGGAGCCCGCGTTTCTGGCGCGCATGGCGGAGGCCCACTCCAATGTGCCCAGTGCCGGCGATGGAGCGCGCATCTACAAAGAAAAAGTCCGCGCCATGCAGTTGGGCCTGGAGCAGGTGATCGCCCACTACGCCATCAGCTCGGTCTTCTCCTCGTTTGCCGAGGAGACGGACCTGTTCTGCTATCGCATCCACCGCATCTCGCACGACATTTACACTTCCGGCCGGGGGCGGCTGGCGATTGGCCGGGCGCATATCGCCAGCCTCATTACCGGGCAGCAGCAAAGCTTTTCATTCGCCGTGCTGCACTTTGGCGATCAGAATATTACCGCCGCCGTGAAGGGATACGAGGCGGCCGACAGCGCTGGATTCGACGCGTTTGCCCGCGAGGCCGCGGAGCAGGTGCAGCGCGCCAACTTCCCCGAGGCGATTCGTCTGCTCGACCGCTACTATGGCCGCGTGGACTATTCGCTCACCTCGCTGTTTACCGACGAGCAACGGCGCATCGTGCAGCTCATTCTCAACTCCACTTTGTGGGATATCGAGAATTCGCTCACCACCATCTATGAGGATCACGCCAGCCTGTTGCACTTTCTGTCGCAGGCCGGACTGCCCAAGCCGCCGGCGCTCACCCTGGCCGCCGGTTTTGCCGTGAATGCGGGCGTGCGCCGGGCACTCGAAGCCGACCCGATCGACCAGGCGCTGCTGCGCTCGTTTCTATCGCTGGCCAAGGCCGACCAGATTCAACTGGAGACGGCCACGCTCTCTTACATCGTCGATCTGCGGATGAAGCGGGCGATGGTGGAACTGCAAATGTCCGCTGGCTCGCTTGAAATGCTGGACCGTGCGCTGGCCCTGGCGCGTGTTCTGGTGGAGTTGCCTTTCGAACTGAACCTGTGGCAGGCCCAAAACATCTGGTACGAGGTGTTCCGCACCTCCGGCTACGCGCTGACGGCTCTCACTGCAGAGGAGCGCCCGCGCTGGGAAAAAGATTTCAGCGAACTGGGCAGTTGCCTGTCGATCGATTGCGAGGCGATCAACGCGGAAGACTATGCCCTGGCTGCAACGGGAGATTAGAGCGCTTCACGTATGAATGTTTCTGGCATCGTGCGAGGCAACAATTTCTTCAGAAAATTGTTGCCTCGCACGATGCATTCTGTTAAGAGCAGAATCGGAGAACCACTCTAGCTGCGCCAGTGTAGCTCGACGGGGCCGCTCATGGGATGTTTGGGTGTTGCGCCGGTGGCGTCGGCATCGAGGCGCGCCTGCTTCAGTGCAAAATACCACTTGGCCGGCTTGTCGGCATCGTCGATCAGCATGAGGCTGGGATTGTGTCGGAGCCCCTCCGCCTGCTGGATCATCGTGACCTGATCCTGGCGCACAAATTTGGCGCCGAAAAACTTGGCAATGGCAGTCACGAAGGGCACGAAATAGAAGACATTCCACGCCGCCACCACGTCGATGCGGCAGGTTGAGCCGGTGACCGGAGTGACGGTGGTGAGACTTGAAAACCATTTGTCGCCGCAACGGATGGTTTCAGTGCGCCGGTTGGGCAGCACGAAATCGATGGTTGTTTTGACCGGCTCGCCATAGACGCCGAGCAGCTTGTAGGGCGCGGAGTTGCCGCTGGGCGCGTGGGCGCTCATGCGAAATCCTTCAGGAATGGGTTCGAAGCGCTTGGTTTTCTCGCGAATGCTGCCGCGCGAACGCCACCACCACGCCTGGTGTACAAACGGGCCATGCGCCGGATCCATCAGGCCGATAATGCCGTGATCGACGTTGCAAGGCAGGTCGGCGGTGAGGCAGGCGGTGTGGTAGCGGGTGCCGAACTTGGCCAGGTCCGGCAGCGGACGGCGCTCGGTGCTCTCGGTGGCGCGGCCCGAGCCGGGCTTGGGAATAAAGACCCAGGCTTGGCCATCGCGTTCTTCGCAGGGATAAGCGGTTGCGTAGATGCGCGTGGCATCGAGCCTGTCGTGACTCGACAGCGAAGGAATCAGCGCGCATTGCCCGCTGCAAGGCTCGAACTCCCAGCCATGGTAGCGGCAGGTCAGCCGTTTGCCGTCGAACCAGCCGTCGCTCAGCGGAATGCCGCGGTGGGGGCAACTGTCGCGCATGGCAAAGATGCATCCGTCGCGCCGCCGGCCCAGCACCAGCGGAATATCGAGCAGCATGGCCGTAGCCAGCTTTCCAGGCCGCAGCTTATCGGCGCGCAACGCCGGATACCAGTCGTCATAGAGCAGCGTGGCGGTCGGACCCTGGATCGGGGCGCCGATTTCGGATGTAGTCAGGAACGGCAGTTTGGCACTCACCATAGCATTGTCGCCGAAAGGGATGTCTTCGCTGAAGTGGTGCTACTTTAGCACATGTGCGGCCATGATCTGTAGCCGCTGATTTTTACCAGCCGATCTTTCTTGAGACCATCTGGCTTGAAACCATTCGGCTTGAGATTATCGGGAGATTGACTCGCCTGCCTTATGCAGTTTTCCTTTTTGGAGGATGAAACGCTGGCCGCGCCACACGATGGTATTGCCGGCAAACCCGGCTGCCCACAGGCCCAGGGCTACCAGATCGCGAAGCGGCAGCAGCCAGAGGCCGGGGAGCACCTGGCGATCGCCCAGCACCTTGGCGCCTGCCGTCATGGCCAGCGTCAGGCGCAGAAAGAAGCTGAGCGCCAGCAGCCAGAGGCTCAGAAGGCTCATGCCGCTGGCGACCACGTTGAGCAGCGCCCAAGCCAGGCCGTGAGTAAAGATGAGGCCGACATAACCCCAGGGGCGGGCGTCACGAACGGTACGGGCCCAGCGCAACTGGTGATCGGCGAATGCACGCCAACCGTAGGCCGGCACGCTGGTTTCGACGGGCTCGGCGCTCAACGCCACGCGATAGCCCGCCTGAAAAACGCGCGAGCCCAACTCGTAATCGTCCGCCAGATGGTCCACTATCGGAATCAGTCCGCCAATTTTATTGAGAGCTTCGCGGCGCACCGCCAACGTGGAGCCGAGTCCATAATGCAGTCCGCCTTCGATCCACTTGGCCAGCAGCACACTCGGCTGAAAGTCGGTGGCGATGCCCAGCGCCTCAAGCCGCGAAGGCAGCGTGCCGTGGGCGCGTCCGCGATAGAGGGCGGTAACCAGGCCGACCTGCGGCTGAGCTTTGCCGGCCTCTTCGGGGACCGGGACAAAATGAGCCATGACCCGCTCAAGATAGCGCGGCGAAACGGTAATGTCGGAGTCGTTGATCAGCAGGAAGTCATAACGCGCATGGGGAGCAAGCTGGGCCAGGGTGCTGACTTTGCCGTTGGTCCCCAGGCGCGCCGGGCACTCGATCAGCCGGATTGCGTGTTCGGGAAACTCGCGTTGAAGCTGTTGAACGGCGGCGACGGCGGGATCGTCGAGCGAGGCCACGCCGAAGAGCAGTTCGTACTTGCCGGCATAGCTCTGGCGGCAGTGGCTGCGAAAGCCCTCGATCATACCGGGGTCAAGGCCTTTGAGCGATTTGAGGAGAGTGACGCCGGGAGTGAAGCTGGGCAGGGGGGCGCGCCGGGCGATCAGGAACTTGCAGGCGGCCAGAATGGCTGCGACAAAATAGCCCATCCCCGCCACGGTCAGAGCCATGGTGAGCAGCTCCACGGCTTGGGCCAAAGCGTGCGGCATCCTGAAAATTAGTTTAGCGGATGAGACTTCGTTGACACGGGGGCAGCCTCTGGCGTCTAGCTTGGGCTTTCATGGAAAGCTGGTGGCGAGAGGCTGCTTTATTCGTACCGCAGAGCTTCGATAGGGTCCATGGAGGCGGCCTTCCATGCCGGGTAAATCCCGAAGAGCAGGCCGATGGCGCAGGACACGGCAAAAGCGATCAGAACCCACATGAGCGAAAGGGCTGCGTGCAGAAAGGAGACGGCGAAATGCAGAATCAGGGTGAAGATCGAGCCGGCTAGAATGCCGAGCACGCCGCCCACCACGCAAAGCGTAATCGCCTCCAGCGTGAATTGCAGAAGGATGTTGCCGCGGGTCGCGCCAATGGCCTTGCGGATGCCGATTTCGCGGGTGCGTTCCGTCACCGAGACGAGCATGATGTTCATCACGCCGACTCCGCCGACCATCAGGCCCACGGAGGAAACCGCGACCATGAAGAGAAACAGTCCGCCGGTGAGCGAGTTCCACAAGCGGGTTAGCGAGTCGGGGCTGAAGATAGCGAAGTTGTCGTCCTGTTGGACGCGGATTCCGCGGCGAACGCGCAGCAACTCGCGCACTTCTTCGGTGACCAGGGCCTTGTGGGCGGGGTCATCGTATTTCACGGTGATCCAGAAATCCTTGATCTCGGGGTGAATCTTGCGGAAGGTCTGAAGAGGAAAATAGGCGGAGTTGTCGCGCGTGTTACGCCCGCTGCCGAATGGCTGGGGCTGTTTGTCGAAGACGCCGATGACGGTGAAGATATCGCCGCTGCAATCCACGTCTTTGCCGATGGCCGGCTCGTTGGGAAAGAGATTTTCAGCGGAGTCATGGCCGAGAACCACCACGTTGGCGCTACGCTCGTCCTCCGCCTGCGTCCAGAGACGGCCTTCGGTCAGTTGAAGATCGCTGGTTTCTCCCACGGAAGAAGAGGCACCAAAAAGCATGGTGTTCTGCACCTGGCGATTGCCGTACTTAAGAGATACATTGCCCAGGCCGGTTTGAAAATTCTGATAGGTCAGGTTGGGATCGACGGCGGCGACGTAAGGAAGCTTGCGAATCGCCATGGCATCGTCATAAGTGAGCTTCTTGCGGTTCAGCTCCTCGGTTGTCGGGCGCCTGCCGAACGGTTCGTAATGGAAGACCCACAAGGCGTTCGTGCCCAGGGCGCGGACGAACTGGTCGATGTTGGTGTTCAGTCCGTTGATGGCCGAAGAGATCAGGATCACGGTCGAGATGCCGATGGAGATGCCGAGAACGGTCAGGCCGGAGCGCAGCTTGTTTTTGCGCAAGGTGTCGATAGCCATGTCCACTGCTTGCTTTGAATCGCTCAGGCGCATGTTTATAGCTCCGATCTCAAGGCAACGATGGGGTCGAGCGCGGCAGCCTTGTGCGCCGGATAAATTCCGAAGAACAGGCCCACGGCGGTCGAGACAAACAAGCTGGCCAAGACTGACCAGATCTGGACCGCAGACGGGAAGGAGATGAGCAGCGTAAGCAGCTTGGCAATGCTGATGCCGGCGATCACGCCGATCATGCCGCCCACCAGGGAGACGGTTGCCGACTCGATCAGGAACTGCAGCAGGATATCTTTGCGGCGGGCTCCCAGCGCCTTGCGGACGCCGATCTCGCGGGTACGCTCGGTGACAGCCACCAGCATGATGTTCATGATGACAATGCCGCCGACCACGAGCGAAATAGACGCGATGGCGGCCACTACCGCTCCGAAGCTGTTGAGGATTTTTCCCAGCAGATTCTGGAAGGTCGCACTCGAATCGATGGAGAATGTGTCGGGAGTATTCGGCGCGAGGTGTCGGCGGGTACGCATGATGGTGCGCAACTCGTCCTGAACCCCATCCATGACATCGCCGCCGCCGCCGGAATCCACATAGATATCCATGCTGGAGTGGGAGCCGTAGGCGTTGAGGAAGCCGGCGAGAGGAATGGCGACCCAGTTATCCATGCTCGACCCGAACATTTTGCCCTGGCGCTCGCCGACGCCGATCACGGTGTAAGGAGCGCCATCGACGCGAACTTCTTTGCCGAGCGGATCGCCGGCGCCCAGCACATTGTCCACAATGTCGTAGCCGACGATGGCGACGCGCGTGGCGTGCTCATCTTCAGACTCCGTGAAAGAACGGCCGAGCTCGATGTTGAGGTTGGAAATCGGGGGCATCGTCCATGTCCAGCCGCGAACCTCGGTATCTGTCGTGGACTTGGTTCCGTGGACGACCTTGCCCACGATGGTGCGCTCTCCGCCAACCGAAACGCACGACTTGCAATCGGAGAGGATGGCCCGGTAGTCATCGAGCGTAACGTCCCGGCGTTTCTGGAAAGAGAGATACTCCTCCATGGTCATGAAGGTCTGCGGCATCTTGCTGATGGTCACCGTGCTCGCACCATAAGAGTTGATCTTCGAGGTCACGAACTGCTTGGCGCCGTTGGTCAACGTCACCACGGTGATGACCGAACCCACGCCGATAATGACACCGAGCAGCGTGAGGATGGAGCGCATTTTATTTGTCCACAAGGACTGCAGTGCGAGTTTAAACGCCTCACCGAAATGCATGGTCCCGCTTTCCTTCAGAGCCGTCCGTCCCGTACGCGTGCCCCAGGCGGCGCCCATCCGATTCCACCCAGTGTACGCAATTCGCGGCGGCGGAGCTTGGGCTTTTACCCGGTCCGCTGACCCTCAGAATCGATAGGGACATTGCTTTTTGACTTGTTTTGGCTGGTTGCGGTGCTGGGTTCCCGGTGGCTAATTTTGCCGGGGCTACAAATCGGGGCCCCCAGCGACAGGCTTTCGACGCCGGGGTGAAGGCTAAGCGCCGCCCCGCCCGGTGCAGAAGGTCACATGAGATTAGAGATTGCTCCGGTGCTTCCAGAATACCGCCTCCGGGCGACATTTACCCAGCTTCGCCGCACGCCAAAATCGCTGCCTGGCAACCTTCCGTAACCGGCCGTAACTGGATACGCAAGCTCTGCCGTAACGGTTCCTGCGGCAGAGCTTGCGGAAACTACCGCCCGGCAAGGTTCTCATCCAGCTTGGGTTGAGGCAGGCGGGGCTTCATCGCCTGCAAGGTAGAGAGCACGACTCCGGCCACGGCCACATCCCGGTACCACTTGTGATCGGCGGGGATGATGTACCAGGGAGCCTGCACGGTT
>JAATGG010000234.1 GCA_015654835.1 Terriglobales bacterium | reverse complement strand
CCGACCGATTCCTTGCGGCCGGGGAGAAAATCCTTGATCTGATCCCACTGCAAATCACTCAATTCATAACGGCTTGACGACATACTCCCACTTCAGCAGCTAGAAACCAACCTGCAAAGTGCATATGTCGATACGGCCTAGTGGACGGCGGTGTGGGGCAGGAGGGCGAGCAGGACGACGGCGAAGGCCGCGGCGCTCAAGGTCGAGAGGAAATTGACGGCGTCATTATTGAGCCAGGAGCGGCGCTCGACGGTTGCGCCCAGCAGACTGTCGAAGAGCAATCCAAAAACACCCGCGCCCCAACTGACGGCGAGCATGACGAGGCCGCCGCGCAGGGCCAGGGTTCCGGCGACCGCGACGATTCCTGCGGCGAGAATGCCGGCCAGGGTTCCGGCCACGCTCATCGCTCCATCGGTGCCGGGGGCGACGGCGCGCAGAGTGGTGATCATGCGCGGCTGTCCACCGTAGGCTTGTCCCACTTCAGAGGAGACGGTGTCGGCGGCGGCCTCCGCCAGGGCGGCGAGGCCGACGACCAGGGTGAGCGTGGCGACCTGGCCGAAATGCGAAATCCAAGGGGCATCAATGAGCCAGGCTTGCATCAACTGATTGGAAACGAGCGCGGCGACGCCAAGATTAGCGGCAACCTGGGACGAGGCGCGTCCATGCCGCTGTTCGGCAGTGCCGAGGCTCTCTTTGCGCGCACGGCCCAGGCGCGTGGAGAGGGAAGTGAGCACCAATACAGCCAGTACAGGCGCCAAGGCAGTGTGCCAGGGCTCGTAGGGGAAGATGGCGGTGGAGAACATAAGGCTGGCGGTGATGATGGCGCCGGAGGCCGCCGCGCCCAGGGTGGCCGAACGCATTTGCCAGGCTGCCGCCCCGAGCAGCAGGCTCAGCACGGCGGTCCAGGTAGCCACGGGCGCGAGGTTCACGGCCCACCAGTGGAACTCAAGCACCAGACTGCCGGCGGTAAGGGGCATGACCAACAAGAGGACCAGTTTGGATTGCCAGAGGAGTTTCATATCTCTGTGTTCCATCCTACCCTTCGGGCCTCCTGCGCCCGACTCGTGCGTTGACCTCGTGCGCCAGGGGTACGCGGGGCACGAAGCTACCCTTCACTTCCGGCGATGGAAATGAGGGTCTACCCACTCCGCCCGGTGTGCGTCTATAAAGGTATCTGCGGATAGATTCGCGTTTGCAGTGAACCGAACGCAACAGCCAAGCCGATTTGCAGCAGGCGGGCTCCCTTCGATGCAGGGGAAGCGCCGTTTGCCTCCAGGGGCGGAATCGGCGGAAGCCATTGAGAATGCTCATGCCCCGGTCGCCGTGATTTACAATCACGGGGTAAGCAGGAAAGTACTGAATGAGTCTTATTTCCATGCACTTTGGCCAGGCGCACGTGCGGTTGGTTCAGGCGGGTGCGGCTTTAGCGGCCGTTACCTTGATGGCGGGTTGTGGCGCCGGATACCGCCCGGTGGTCACGCCGGTCAACCCCAGTGGTCCTGCCGCGCAGCCGTCATCGCTGGCGGTAGCGATTTCGGCTTCCTCCCCTACGACCGCGGGCACCGCGACGATCATCGATTATTCCGGCGACACGATCATGGCCGCGTCCTCCACATCTCCTACCGGCCGGGGCGGGTGGCCGATAGCCTTTACGATGGACGAAGCGGGCGCGACGGGCTACACGCTTAATAGTGACAGCACCATCTCCAACTTTCCTATTTCCACCACGCTTCAAGCCAAGAACGTGAATTTCACGACGCTGCCTTCGACCTCGCAAGCGGTGGGCATGTTTTCGCCTTCGGCGGGCTTGTGGGCGGCGAACGTGAGCGAGAACGGCGTGGATATTTTTACCGGCTCGCCGGAGACCTTTCAGCGCACGGTTCCGGTGGCGCCCACGCCCCTCATGATCGTGGGGCCGGGAGTGATCGGCCAGCGCAATTACGCCATCAGCGAAAACAATACGAGCACGCCGGTGGGGAGCATCATTCCCTTTGGCGACATGACCTGCAATACGAACCCGACGGCGGCTACGCAAAACGGCGAGGCGGATGCGATCGAGGTGCAGAACTTCACGAAGTCGGCCGAGCTTCCTCTGGGCAAGTGCCCGGTGTATGCGATCCAGAGCAGCGACGGCCGGCGTCTCTTCGTTCTGAACCGCGGCAGCGACACGGTCACGGTCATTAACAGCCAGAACAATACGCTGGATGAGTGCACGCCGTTCGTGAGTCAGCAGACCGGCCAGTTGGTGACTTGCCATCCGACGCTGCCGCTTTCGACGACAGCCGTCAATACATTGAATGCCGCAAATCCCGGTTCGGGGACTCCGACCAATGGGGCCGCCGGCTTGGTGGGCATGACCGCGGTTGCCGGTCCGGTGTATGCGGAGTACAACGCCACGACCTCCCAACTGGTGGTTGCCAACTACGATGGGGGCACGGTCAGCGTGATCGATGTGAGCGTGGATGAGTTCGGCAACGACAGCTCGACCTTCGGCACCACATTTACGATTCCGGTGGGGCAGAATGCCGCAGTGGCACCCAACCCGGCCAGTGTCACGGTGCTGGCAGACGGCAGCAATACCCCGCGTGCCTACGTGGCCAACCAGTCGGAACAGGCTGTGGCCATCGTGAATTTGTCCAGCCACACGGTAGAAAAATGGCTGCCGGTCGACGGTCACCCACGCACCGTCGTTTCCACGGCGAATTCGCTCTTCGGCAAAGTGTATGCCGCTTCGCCGGACAGCCCGTTTCTGACCATCATCCGCACCGATCAGGACATCGTGGACCAGAATCTTCTGGTTACCGGGGGCAACATCCTGGATGTGCGGGTGTCGACGCAGAACGGGTCGCCGGGCAACGTCAACAACACGACCCGTATGCCGGGCGCCGGCCAGCCCTGCTATTTGCCGGGCGCGGCCAGTACGGCGACGCTGGCGGCTTGCCGGACGTTGCCGACGGCAACTTCGGCGCAATAGATTCTTCAAAGTTGTTGCAGGCCGAAAGCAGCCAAAGGAACTTTTCTCTGTTTGAGGATCGTTCCTTTGGCTATTTATTTGGTGCGAAGCAAGAGAAATGACAGCTAAAGGGAAAATGCGCGTCGATCGCCTGCTGGTTTCCGAAGGCTATGCGGCCAGTCCGGAGCGTGCGCTGGCGCTGATTCTAGCCGGCCGCGTGCTGGTGTACGAACAGAAGGTCGATAAGCCCGGCACGCTGGTTCCGGACAACTCGCCCATCCGGCTGCTGGGAGACGATCTGCCGTATGTGAGCCGCGGGGGATTGAAGCTGGCTGCGGCGCTGGACCGCTGGAAGATCGAGGTGACCGGCCGTTCGTGCCTGGACGTGGGCACATCGACGGGCGGCTTTACCGATTGCCTGTTGCAGCACGGTGCTGCGCACGTCACTGCCGTGGATACCGGCTTCGGGCAGATTGCCATGAAGCTGCGTAACGACCCGCGGGTCCACCTGCGGGAGCGGACCAATGCGCGGCTTCTTGCGCCGGGCGCACTGGCGGCGGAGCGGGGGGATGCCGAACTTACCTTTTTTGCGATGGATGTTTCGTTTATCTCGGCCACCTCGCTGCTGGGGCCGGTGATGGCGGCGGCCCCAGCGCTCCGGGAGGCGGTGATCCTGGTGAAGCCGCAGTTTGAGGCGGCACGGGGCGATGTGGGCAAGGGAGGCATCGTTCGCGATCCGGAGACGCACCAACTCGCCATCGACAGAGTTGCGGAGTGTGTTGTGTCGCTGGGCTGGGAGGTTGTCGAGACGGCTCCATCGCCGATTCACGGAGCCGAGGGGAACCTGGAATTCCTGCTTTATGCGCGCCGCCTCGCTCTTTAGGACTGCATCGGATGCGGTTTTGGGATTTGCTCCGGCTCGATCCGGTAAACTGAGACCGCATGATCCGAGTCGCTATCGTCTGCAAGCCGCTGAAAGAAGAGTTGGTCCAGCTTCTCCCGGAACTGATTGAATGGCTGCGCCAGCATGGCTATGAACCGGTGCTGGACAAAGAGGCCGGCCAGTACACCACCGCTGCGCCTGTCGTGGACCGCACGGAATTACCGGGCCGGAAGCCGGGGCTGGTGATTGTGCTGGGCGGCGATGGCACGCTGCTGGCGGCGGCGCGTATTTTTGCCGAGACGGGGACGCCGATTCTCAGCGTGAACCTGGGCTTTCTGGGGTTCCTGACCGAGGTTCGCCTAGGCGATTTGTACGTCACGCTGGACGGCTGGTGCCACGACTGTCACGTAATCGACGCGCGCGCCATGCTGCACGCCGAACTT
>JAATGG010000110.1 GCA_015654835.1 Terriglobales bacterium | reverse complement strand
TCGGCATCAGCGTGCGCGAGTAGGCGGGGCAACCCTGATTCAGAAAATGCCGTAAGCTTAAAGGGACGAAGGGAGCCCCATGCCCGTCATCCTGAACCGCCCCAACCTGCTTCACCTGAACGGCTTCACGCGAGTCCAGCGTCTCACCAGCGTGGCTTGTCTCCGCGACGCCATCGTGAGCAGCCATGGCTGGGTCACGGACTTCCATGAGTTCTCTAACCTGTCTATTTGCTTGCAGTTCGAGATTCCCATCGAGCATCTGCCGCTGCTGGCCGAGTCGCTGCTGGCCGCCGGGGTCAAGTTCAATGCCCGCAGCGAGTCCATCCTCTACAGCCTCGGCCCCGAGATGGCCACCGGCCCGATCCAGTGCACGCTGCAGATCCTGTTCATCCACAACGAGCCCGATTTGCGCCGCAAGGTTCTTGCCGTCCCAGGCTAATGAGCCTGGTCGGCAAGGCGGGTTTTGGCGGAAGGGGTTGCGGTGTCGCGCCCGGAGCCGGTGCGGCCAATGGCGGTGCGAGCAGGGTCTGCACGTCGGTGACAAGCAGGTGGACCGAGGCTGAGAAGATGGCGTCCCGGTTTTTCTTGCGAAACGCGGAATCGACCTGTTCTACGAATCCCCACAGGGCCACATGGGTTTTGGCGTCCGAAATTCCCAGCCGGATTTGCGCCACCGAGGGCCCCGGAGGATCAACGAAACGGACCGCAAACACGATGTCCGCATCCTTCGGATCCAAGACCAGCTCGTACCGGCCCCATGCCTCCATCTGCGCAAAAAACTCGCTGTAAGCGCGCTCGGGCCCGCCGCTATAGGCCGACGGAAATGCCGCTACGTCGCCCAACTCATAAGAGATAAATGCCCGTTTGCCGTTCAGCAGCGGCGTCGGCAAAGGCGCGGCCAGGGTATTGACTCCCTTGGCCGCCGAACTTTTCTGCCCTGCGCCGGCAAGCGTGGAGCTACCCAGCACGAGAGCCATCACAGCAACAAACCACTTCTGCAAGAAAGACATGGTTTTCTCCCAAATCCAGCCGTTACTTCAGGATCGGCCCCAGCGATCCCTGGTTGTCGCCTAGAGAGGGATCGACCCGAAAATCCCACACCGACTGGTTGATCTCCGAGGGGGACAAAATTTCAACCAGCGCATACTCGCCGATCAGCAGCGGTTTCTGCGGGGTCAGCTTGAGCCAGTGTTTGCCCGGCAGTACCTCGGCTCGGGCCGGAATCACGTCTTCGTCCTGGGTAACGGTGCCGGTCGGGCTCACATGAATCGCGCCGACGATGCGTACCGCCTTGCGCTCATCCACATGGACAATCGCAAATCCCGAGGTCGGCGAATGCGCTCCGTGCTTGCGGTTCGACACTTCCCTGGCACCGCCGGTCTCGACCGTGATGGCATGGGAAAGCACCTTTTCCGCATCGTCGCTTGCGTCCAGCGAAAGATAAATTGCCGGGTCGTTGACGTGCAGATGCACCTTGGCATGGGCACCTTCCAACTCGATGGTGGCTTTCGAACCCGCCAGCGGATTCAGCGTGCTGAGTCCCCGCCGCGTCTTCTGGTTCATGTTCAGTTCAGACGAAGCAAGCTCTACCAGTTCCGGCGTGCCTTGATACGTGTCCAGCGCAAATACGCTGTCCTCGTCGGGCAGTTCCAGCCCTTTGGCCACTTCGGGGCGCCGCGACTTCTGCTCCGCGCGCTCGGCAGCCTCTTCCTTGTCCAGATCCGCCGCCTCTTTCATCGCCGGAGAGGACGATTCGGTAGCCGGCAGCGCGTGGTCGCGCTCCCACTTGTGCGTCGCTTCCCAGTCCACCAGATCCGCCGGCAGCTCTTCCCACTCGCCGCCGCGCTCGACCGAGACGTAGCGCACCCGGTCACCCACGATCTCGTATTTGCGGACCAACTGATAGCCGCCGTCCTTGAGAATGAGCCGATGATTGGCTGCCATCCCGCTCGCGTCGGGCTTCAGGGGAACGGGTTTCTGGTCTTGCGCGGGCAAGCCAACCGGCGTCAACAGCAGTGCCGCGAGGCTTGCCGTCAGCACCACCCGCGAAGGACTGAGATGCCGCATCGCTATTCAGTTTAGACGAGCCGGCACCGGCCTGATCTTCCGATTCGTGCTGTTCAAGGCTGTTTGTTGAAGAAGCGGTTCACTACCCACGCCTTTGGGTTCGGGAGGATCGTCTCTGGAACACTTCCGGTCCGCTGACGGCCAAGAGAAGTACGAACAAAGGCAAGATTGCAGAGAATTGGCGCAGAAGAAATACGCCGACCTTGTTGAAAATGGATTGTTGGGAGACGGGACGTTTAGTTGTCTGCAGCTCACTGGTAGCATTCATGTCCGAAAAAGCGTCCACCTCTGCCTATAAAAACGTGACTGCCCGCTCTTTTCCTTTCGGGAAGACCGCCGGCGTGGCTTTCGATCGCGATTGATCCACAGGCACTTCGGTGGAAGGAAAGGCTGCTGAGGCCGGAACCCCGCTGCGGTCTGCCGGGAGCCACGCTGCCTGAGCTTGAGCTTCCAAACCGAAACCCTGGGAAGGGAGGGGAACTCGCGACGTTCTCTCTACGTCTAATCTGTGTATTCTTTAAATAAGGAACTCTGTATTTGAGCGGACGTTGGACATCGACGCGGAAGAACCGGCCGAGTAAGAAGCGGCGCGCTGTGCCGGTGGCAAGTATTGTCTGCCTGGCCCTGCTCGCGCTGCTTGCCGTTGTCCAGGTGGCCCACGTCCATCCCTACGACAGCGATGCCGACCATTGCCCGCTGTGCACTGTGCTGCATTCGGCCGCGCCTGTTGCCGTAACGGCGGCTGTGATTTTTCTGGTCCAGGTTGGCGCGCCCGCGCCGGTTACCGAGGTGCGCGCGGTGCTTCGGCTCTGGCACCCGGCTCTCTTCACGCGTCCTCCGCCCGCCGGTTGTTAGTGCTTCGGCTCGTTTTCTTTTCAGCGCATCTCCGGGTCCCCTGTTCCTTTGCAGAAGCGAGATTCCGGTACATCTCCATAGGCTGACACAAGAAACGTAACCATCCCTCGCAAGAGGAAGCCGCGAGACTCCATCTCGCGGCACGGTTTTCCGCATTGCTACAGCCATTCTTGGCAGCCAGTATCCGGAGGCTTAATTTATGCCGTTCAAACACGGCGCGACGCTCGTTCGCATTCTTCCCTTGTTGCTTCTCGTTCTTGCAGTCTTGCCGGTGCTTGCACAAGCCGGCAATGCCGGTGCGGTGCGCGGCACGGTCACCGATCCCTCCGGCGCGGTCATCCCCAACGCCGCGGTTCACCTCACCAACGCGGTCAGCGGGCTTGACCGTACCGCCACGAGCGATGCCGCCGGGCAGTTCCAGTTTCCTAATGTGTCGTTCAATTCCTATCAAGTCAGCGTCTCCGCCAGCGGCTTCGCTCCGCTGCGCCAGGGCTTCGATCTGCAATCGCTGGTGGGTGTGAACCTGAAACTGGTTCTTCAGATCGCCGGCACCGCCTCCACCGTCACGGTTGAAGGCAACAGCGGTCCGCTGGTCGAAAACGATCCCACCTTCCATACCGACGTGGACCGCGATCTGTTTATCAAGGTGCCGTTGGAGAGCCAGTCCTCCTCGCTCAGTTCTCTGGTTACGCTTTCGACTCCGGGTGTTTCGGCGGACTCGAACGGCCTGTTTCACGGCCTCGGCGACCATGCATCGAACTCGTTTTCAGTGGACGGGCAATCGATCACCGACCAGCAGAGCAAAGTCTTCTCAAACCAAATTCCTTCGGACTCGATCCAGTCCATCCAGGTCATCTCTGGCGCGCCACCGGCTGAGTACGGCGGCAAGACCAGCCTGGTGATCGTTGCCACTACGCGTTCGGGCCAGGGAATCACCAAGCCTACCGGCAGCATCAGCAGTTCTTATGGCAGCTTTGGATCGGCGACGGGCGGCTTCGACCTCTCCTATGGCGGAAAGAACTGGGGCAACTTCGTCGAGATCGACGGCATGAATAGCGGCCGCTTCCTCGATCCGCCGGAGTTTATAGTCTTCCACGACAAGGGCAACGAGCAAAATGCCTTTGATCGCGTGGACTACTCTTTTACCTCTCTGGACTCCATGCACCTCGATCTCAACTACAGCCGTTCGTGGTTTCAGACGCCCAACGCCTACGACAATCTCAACGTGCAAAATGTGGTCGGAGACGGTACCGGTGCCAATCCCGTTTTCGGCAGCGTGGGCAACACCGACCAGCGTTCGCAGATCGATACGTTCAATATTTCGCCGACGTACACCCGCATCGTGAATAACAATTCGGTCTTCAATCTCGGCGCTTTTGTCCGCAAAGATCTTTATCGCTACTATCCCAGCGATAACCCGCTTGCCGACCGCGGCCCGGCGAACCTGCAGACCTCATCCATCTATCAGAACCGCACTCTCATGAACGCGGGTGTGCACTCCGACTTTTCGTACGACAAGGGGATTCATACCTTCAAGATCGGTGCGCAATACGGACAGACTTTTCTGCGCGAGAACGACAGCCTCGGCGTGGTCGATCCGACTTATAACGCGCCTTGCGTCGCTGCCGGCGGCAATTCGCTGCCTGGCTACCTCAACCCGGCCGAATGCCCCGGCGGCGTGGCCGGCCAAAACCCGGCGTATCTGCCTGTGCTTGCGCCCTACGACTTTACGCGCGGCGGCAGTTATTACAACTACCAGGGCCGCACCGACGTGAAAGAACTCGCGCTCTATGTGGAAGACCAGATCAAGGCCGGCAACTGGCTCTTCAATCTCGGCATCCGCGGCGATCTCTACAACGGCCTCAGCAGCGCGCGCCAGGTGGAGCCTCGCGTCGGCATCGGCTACAGCATCAAGCCGTCCAACACCGTGCTCAGCGTCTCCTATGCCCGCACCCTTGAGACGCCGTTCAACGAGAACCTGGTGCTTTCAAGCGAAGGTTGCCTGAACACCGTGCTGGCTCCGCTGCTCGCCTGCACACCCGGCGTATCGAACGTCGAAGCGCCCGGCTTCCGCAACGAATTTCACGCCGGCCTGCAGCAGGCTTTCGGCAAGCATGTGGTGGTCAGCGGCGAGTACATCTGGAAGTACACTCATAACGCATTCGACTTCAGCGTGCTCGGCAATACTCCCATTACCTTCCCCATTGACTGGCATAGCTCGAAGATTCCCGGCTATGCGCTGCACGTCGAGGTGCCGCAGTTCCACGGCATCAGCGCCTACTCGGTCATGTCGTCGGTGGCGGCGCGCTTCTACCCCCCGCAGGTTGCCGGAGCGGGAGCGACCGTCGGCCAGACCGGCCTGCCCTTCCGCATCGATCACGACGAGAAGTTCAACCAGACCACCCATCTGCAATACACGTTCTCGCGCGGAAAGCTTTTCAGCGGTCTTTGGGGCGGATTCAACTGGCGCTATGATTCGGGGCAGGTGGCCGGTTCTACGCCCTGCTACAACCCGCTTTCAAACGATCCCAACAGTGCTTGCGACGTGACATCGACCACCCTCGGCGGCCAGCCGGCTGTGGATCTGAGTGGCCTCACCGCCGACGAAGAGTTTCAGTCGGGCCTTATGTGCGACGGCGTCAAAGCGACCCCGGGCCATCCCCTGCCTGCCCAGTGCCTAGCCTCGCAATATTCGTCGAGTCTCATCGATATTCCGGCACCCGGCACCGGCGACAACGACCACAATCCGGCCCGCATTGCGCCGCGTAATCTCTTCGACGCCTCTATCGGCAAGGACAACATCTTCCACGCCGATCGCTATAAGCTCAATCTCGATTTGACGGCGATCAACGTGACCAACAAGTATGCTCTCTACAATTTTCTTTCCACGTTCAGCGGAACTCACTACGTAACCCCGCGGGCGCTCACCGCCAAGGTTACCCTGAATTTTTAGAGCGTGTGTCGGGATAGGCCGCCGTGCATTGCGGGAAGCAAACGAGAAATATCGCGTCCTATCCTTTCGGCATTTCTGTCGCAAGGATGGGACGCGCGAACCCTTCATCTAAACTCCGCCTTCAAGAGACAAGCAAAAAGACAGCATCGCTGCCCGAAGGCGCCGCATCTTTGCTCTGAACGTAGATTCGTTCAGGTCAGGAGCAACGATCCCGATGCGAATCACCCCGTCCCGCGTCTCCCATAGCCTGCTGGTGCTGCTGGCCCTGTTTTGCGCCGTTGTGCCGTCTCGCGCCGCCGACGATGTCGTTCCTCTCAAACATGGTGTTTACCAGACGGGCGACTCCATCTGTGCCGCCGACCCGGCCAATGCCGGCATCCTGACTTACGACGGCAAGGCCTTTGGCGGCGCCCACGTGCATGATTGTCATGCGACGCTGGTCAGCAAGAATGGCGCGACCTACATCGTCAAGAACGACTGCATCAGTGCCGGCGAAGGCAATGCGCACCGTTACACGGAGACACTTGTCTTGGAGCGCGAAAAATCGACTGTCTTCAAGGTGATTTCCAAGTCCGATGCGGACCTGAGCGGCGGCCCGCTGGAATATCGCTGGTGTTCCGCTGACGTTCCCAAATCATAGTGAACCCCGGATGCCGTTTCCGGACCCCGGGGGTTTCAGATGGCCCTGCTGTTACTTCTCGCTGTCCAGCGCCTGCATCTGGTGGCTGTCGTAACGCGTTCCCATGACTGCTTCGGCGGGAACTGCCGCTTCGACCGCTGCGATCTCGTCGGCGGTCAGCTTTACGTTCAATGCGCTCAGCGTCTCGGTCAGTTGAGTTCGTTTCCGCGCGCCGATCACCGGCACAATCGACTTGCCCTTGGCCAGCGCCCAGGCCACCGCCAACTGTACGGGCGTGACTCCCTTGTCGCCGGCAATCTCTTTCAGGCGCGCTACGATCTGCCGGTTGTTGTCGAGGTTGTCGCCCTTGAAGCGCGGCAGATAGGCCCGAAAATCGCCAGCGCCGGTTACCGGGGACCCTGACAGCAGACCGCGCGACAGCACTCCATAGGCGGTCACCGCAATGCCCAGTTCTTCCAGTACCGGAAAAATCTTCTCTTCCGGCCCGCGGCTCATCAGCGAGTATTCAATCTGCAAATCGACAATGGGGTGCACTGCGGCCGCCCGCCGAATCGTCTCCGGACCCACCTCCGACAACCCCACGTAGCGCACAAAGCCGGCCTTGATCATCTCGGCAATCGCGCCTACCGTCTCCTCGATGGGCACATTGGGATCGAGCCGGGCCGGGCGGTAAATGTCGATGTGGTCGACCCCCAGCCGCTTCAGCGTGTAGGCCAGGGCCGTCTTCACTGCCACCGGCCGCGCATCGTACCCGATCCATGAGCCGTCGGGGGCGCGCTGTGCGCCAAACTTCACCGAGAGCAACACTTCGTCGCGCTGCAAGCGCAACGCCCTGCCGATCAGCAATTCGTTATGACCCATGCCATAAAAGTCGCCCGTATCGATCAGGTTGACGCCGGCATCGATGGCCGCATGGATGGTGGCAATGCTCTCGGCCTCGTCGCTTGCCCCGTACATCCCGCTCATGCCCATGCAGCCCAAAGCGATCGGGAAGACCTCGGGGCCTTTTGCACCCAGTTTGCGTGCAGGTTTTGTCGCCGTCGTCATAAGAAATTGCTCCCTCTCGCAGCATCGTAGGCCGGAAGCGCCTCTACGGCAAGCTGGATTTCCGTGGCAGCGATCCGCGGCTCGACGACGGTCAAAAAGGCACTGCTGCCGCCCGCTTGCACTCAAAATGTGGTCTCTGTAACACGCTGATTCGGAAGGGAATATTTCGGTGTTTTTGGGGTGGCAGTCACGGTGCCGCCAATTTCCACTTTCCTCCGGCTCCCATCTCTGACATACTTGATTGTGCCCACCTGGTACGTCCAATCCCAACAATCCACTCAAGAAGGTGCATCCATGTCGGCAAAGTATGTCTTTGTGACGGGCGGAGTCGTGTCCAGCTTAGGCAAAGGGCTGGCAGCGGCCTCCATCGGCTGTTTGCTTGAGAGCCGTGGCCTCCGCGTCAACATGATGAAGTTCGACCCGTATCTCAATGTCGATCCAGGGACGATGTCGCCGTTTCAGCACGGCGAGGTTTTTGTCACCGACGACGGCGCAGAGACCGACCTTGACCTCGGCCATTACGAGCGCTTCACCCACGCGCCTCTGTCGCGCGACAACAATCTGACCACTGGCCGTATCTACGAGCAGATCATCCTCAAGGAGCGCCGCGGCGACTACCTGGGCAAGACCGTCCAGGTTATCCCCCACGTCACCAACGAGATCAAGAATGCGATGCGCAAGGTGTCAGCAAACGGCGCCGACGTCACCATCGTTGAAATTGGCGGCACCGTGGGCGATATCGAGTCGCTGCCGTTTCTCGAAGCCATTCGCCAGATGCGCCAGG
>JAATGG010000221.1 GCA_015654835.1 Terriglobales bacterium | reverse complement strand
GGCAGAGGTCCGGGCCGATGCATGAGCAGGCCTGCCCGCAGCCTGTGGAACCACCGGCGTTGCCCTTTGCTCGTTGAACGCCATCTGCCCGGGCAGCGAAGAATCGGTCTGCGGACCAGCAGATGAAAACGGAGGAGCCGGCAGAGACGTTAGCGGAGTCACCGGCGCCGCAGCAGGCGCGTTCATCCACAGGTTCTGCTGCGGAACCGGCTGAGAAGGATTGACCGGCGCCGAACCGTTATAAGGATCGGCGCCATAGGCTGGCAGCGGCGGCAGCTTGGTGGTCTTGGGAAACGGCTCGTAGCTGGGATCGAGCAAACGTTGCAGGTCGGCAGCGGTCGCTGCACGGTGCGGTCGGTTGTCGCTGTCGGGATTGACCAGTTCATGAGCCAGCCGATCGGTCGGCGAGGCCTCGGGCATCGCCGCCAACGACGCCCGCCAGTAGTCGGCAGCACGCTGATTGTCGCCCCTCGTCTGCTCGAAGCGGGCGGCCAGCCCGAGAATTCCAGCATCTTTCGGGAAGCGGTCGAGAGCCTGACGGAGCCACACCTCGGCCTGCGTTTTATCGTTGGCCCCTAGCGCTGCTCCGATGGCGCCCTGAAAATCGGCGGCCCCGGCATCCTGCATGGGAATGCCTTTGTAGATGGAGAGCGCGTCCTTCGCGCGGCCCGTCCGCAGATAACCGCCGGCCAGGATCTTGCGAACCGTGACGTTATCGGGAAAGGCCTGCGCCGCAGCTTCGAGAATCTCGACAGCTCTCTGATTATCGTTGTTGTCGATAGCCGCTCCCGCGCGGCGAACGCTCCAGTTGGCCCAGATCGTCTGCACGGTTTCACGTTGCGGCACGGTCAGGTCTTGCCGGCTGCCGAGACGCATCAGCGCCGGATAAAGGGCGCGGTCGTTCTTGATGTTGAAGAGCAGCCACGCATTCTGAATTTCAACCGCAGCCGGAGCCTGGGTCCGAAGCTGGCTATAGTGAGCTTCGACGCGGTTCATGTATTCAATTGCGTGCGGAATATCGTTGGCCGCCGCGTAGAGGCTGGCCTCGCTCTGCACAAAGTCGAAATCCGTCTCAAGCTGCTTGCGCACCGCCGCAGGAATCAGGGCAATCTCCTGCAGAGCCTCGCTGGTGCGATTCGTGCTCTGCAGCGTGGAGATCAGTCCCTTCCACGCATCCACACGGTCCGGATGCGCCTGCAACACCTGGCGATAGATGCCATAAGCCTGGGCCGTGTTGTTGCGTTGCAGATAGATGGCCGCAAGCTGCAATTGCAGCGCCATGCCGGGCTGCACGCCCGCAGCGATCTGCAGCTTGGCAGAGCGCTCCAGCAGGCCTTGGGCAATCTCGAACTGATTGGCTTGCTGATACATCGAGCCCAGCAATGATAAAAATCCTGGATCGGCGAGCGCGGCCTCATAAGTTGCAGGCGGCATCTTCTCGACTTCGGCAATCGCCTCGTTGTCCTGGTTGAGCTGGTGCTCGGCGCTTACCAGGCCCATCCACGCGGACAGATTGCCGGCGTCGTCGTTCAGCATCTGCGTGTAGAGGGTGGCGGCTTGCTGAAAGCGCTGCGCCTCCATCAGAATGCCTGCGTATTGGAGCCGGGTGTCGGCCTTCAGAGTGCTGCCGTTTGCCGGGAAAGGCAGCGACAGCGCCTGTGCCAACACGCGCTGCGCCTCCATGGGGCGGTTCTCTGCGCGGTAAACGGTAGCGAGAGTGCGCAGAGACTCCGGATCTCTGGCCATCGCGGCCTTGACCGGTGCCGGAAAACGCGCCGCAACCGCCAGAGCCTTCTGGTTTTGGCCATCGCGGGCATAAGAGAGGAAAAGGCCGCGCCACGCATCCGTCGAGCCGCGCTGAGCCTTGAGCAGTTGCTCGTACACCCCGGCGGCCGCCGCGTATTGCGCTTCCTTGGTCAGCAAACCCGCCAACCCATTCAGGGCCTCGGGGCTCTGCGGACGCATGGCCAGCGCCGCCTTGTACTTGGCCGTTGCCAGTTCAAGCTGATTGTCGTTGACGGCTTCCGACGCCTCGCTCATGGTGAACCAGAAGCGCGAGGTAACCAATCCGCTTGCCACCGTGGGAGCCGCGTATCCATTTTGCTCGGCCTCGGTCAGGTAACGGATGGCGTCTGCAAAATTGTTCTGCTGCATGCGCAAAAAGCCCATGCCGGCCGCGACCCGCCCGTTGTTCGGATCGTCTTGAAGCAAGGCGGTAAAGCGGGCCTGCGCTTCTTCGAGACGATGTGCGTTGAGGGCCGCAAAGGCTGCGCGCTCGGCCGGCGTGCGCGCGATGCCGGAACTCATTTGCGCCAGCTTGGCTTCGTTATCCTTCAGGCGGGCGGCCAGTTCCATATCCTGCGGATGTGCCTTCAGATACTCGCGCAGTTCCGGGGCCGAGGCGGGATTGGCTGCTTCCCACACCAGGGCCTGCCGCAGCGCGGGCTCGCCGTTGGCATCTTTCGGATGCTGCTGCAAAATGCGAATGCCTTCCGCGCGGGTCTTGGCATCGTAGGTCAACATGATGCCTAACTGGATAGAGAAACGCGCATCGCCGGGATTGCGCTGAACCAGGGCGCGCATTCCCGCAATAGCTGCCTGCTTGCCGCTGGCAGTGCCATAGAGAGTCTGGTAGTAAGCCAGGCCGATGTCGCCATCCGGGGGGTGATCGCCATAAATCTCGCGATAGACGCGCATGGCTTCTTCCGCCTTGCCCTGGTGCGCCAGTTCGCCTGCCTGGCGGAGACGGTCGTTCTGGCTGCGTGTGCTGGTCAGCGCGTTGATCTTGGCAATATTCGGGTCGTTCGGGTTCACGCTACGCAGGCGGTTGAGCGCCGCGTTCGACTGATCCGCAGAACCGATCAGCTTATAGTCCCGGGCGAGGCCGGCAAGCGCCTCGGTACTTTTCGGGTCGGAGAGCAGGATCTGCTGCCATAACTGGATAGCCATGTCCGGCCGCCCGCGCGATTCGAGCGTCGTGGCTTTATCGACCAGAACCTTGCGGATCGCGTCCGGGCTATTGGCGGGCTTCTTCTGATTTTGGGCAGAAGCCATCGGCAGCGCCAACAAAAGACACGCCACCGCCACCAAGGTGTTACTCCCGGCCCCGCAACCCACCCTCATAAATGCATCCATTCCACTTTCAATTCCCCGCCCGCGCCAAAGCGGAATCTGCCATCGAGATAACCGGTTGCGAACAGAACAAGGTTCTGGTCGTAATAGGCCGGGTCCTTTCCATACAATCCGGTCGACGCGTCGCGTTGCGCGCCCATGCGGACAGTCAACCGCGCTCCTGGCTTCGAGCTATCGGGAAACGCCCTTAAATAGGGCAACACGGCTGCAGTGAATCCTACAGGTCCATCTTGCGCCAATGGAATGCCTTGGTCACTCACCTTTTCCGGGGGAGCATCATGATTGGCAAGGTACGCGCTCATGCCAGGAACGGCGCTCAGCATCTCGGAGCGCGTTGTGCCGCCGCCATCCAGCATACCGGCCCATAAATAAACGCGGATCGCATCGTAGCTGCCGACCGGCGCGCCGACGGCTTTGTCCAAATGCGCAGGCGCGGGAGAGAAGCCGTCTCCCGGCACATAATCGACCCAGTCCATCGCAAACCCGTGGCGGGAGCTCTGCTGCAGCAGGCGCGGAATGCCGCGCGCAATCTGCCTCCATGGCCCCGCCGGATCGACCGTGGCGAAGCGCTGAAAGATAAACAGCGGCAGATAGCTGGGATTCAGCGTCCATGTGCCCTTGTGCTCGAAGCCGGTATCCCCAGGCAGCAGCATGGGACCGAATCCAGGCAGGTTGGCCACTTCGCGCTTGGCGATTTGCGCCATCATGCGCCGGCCAAGCTCGGTATAGCCGGGGTACTTCCACAGGCGGCCTGCTTCGACCAGCGTGTAGGCAATCCAGACATCGGCATCCGCGGCCGAGTTGGGATCGATGAGTTTCCAGGTACCGTCTTTATCTTTGCCCCAAAGCCAGCCCGGCAGATTCGCTCCGAGATTGCCGTTCGCCAGATTGGCCTGCGTCCAGCCAAGCAACCGGTCGAAGCGTGGCCGGTCGTCGTCGGCGAGCGCGAAAAACAGCGCATAAGACTGTCCTTCCGACGTAGTGCGCGCGTCGATGCGCGGATCGATGACCCGGCCCTGGTTGTCGATAAAGTGCGCTGCGTAGGCATTCCAAAGCGTCCACGGTCCCTGCTTGCACCCGCCGTTCGCAGCCAGCAGTAGCAGAAACACGGCCAGCAGCAGACGTTTCCCGAGCGGGGATGTAGGAAGACCCATTGAGACTATTCTCCAATAACGGTTCCACGCCGGCGATTGAACGGCGGTACATTTCACGGCATTCCTCACAGACACCGCACCTGCATTAGCGCCCGATCATCTTCAAGCGGGCCCTGGCTCTACTCCGCAACCATTGCCTCATCCAGACAGCAAAAAGAAACGCCAGCAGCAGAACCACCACCGCGGCCAGCCACGGCACCTGCATGAACCAAAGCGTCATGCCTGTCCACCACGGCAGCACGCCGACGTGATACACGGCAGCCCCGATCCGGAAGGATTGGAAGGTGCCTCCATGCAGCACCGAAACCGAGCCTTGAATATCGCTCGACTGCTGCACCGCCATGAACGTGCGCATGAAGGGCTCGAACGTCGTCTCGTCTTTCAGGTGAATCGCCACAACGCTGCGGTTTTGCCCTGGATCGAAGGGAGACTCCACTCCCTCGATCACCGCATCGGGCGTACCGGAGGCGGTCAAATCGCCGGAGTCCGTATGCTCTTCCGCGTGCAGCTTCCACCACGCACGATGCAGCGGAGCAAAAAAGCCCTGCGTGTCATGGACCTGGATCTGTCCGCTGCGCAAGGCGACCGGAAGGTTGCTGGAGAGCTTGTCGAATCCCGGCTGATCGTCGCCCATGCCCAATACCAGGAAGTCCGTCTTCGCACCCTTTTGCAGGGCATCGGCAGTGGCGACCGTCACGCGCAGAGCCGGAAACCCAGTCTGCCGGCTGAAATGCCCCATCAAGGTAACAAAAGTTTCAATCTCCTGCTCGGTAGGCGAGGGCGGCAACACCACCGTGGTCTCGCTCATGTCCGCAAACCGCGTGAACGGAAAGCCGGCATTGGCGAAAATCTCCAGGTTCGGCAGCGGCGCATAGTGCGGATAGCCGCGCAGATCCAGATAGCTCTCGCGCAAAATAGCGCCCTGCATGTTGACCGGCGTCGTGTCCTGGCAGCCGCCCTTCTTGAGCAACTGAAATGTGAAATCGAAAGAGAGCGAATTGGAAAATGGGCGCAGGTTCACAATCGGCACCGGAACATCCGCCTGCATTCTGCGCGAGGCTTCCTGGCCGGGGATCAGCGGCACCGAGCCGAGAAACGCATTGTTCACCCGCACCTGCATGCTTGAGATCGGGCCAATCGGAATCGAGTTGTAGCGGTACACGAGCCGGAGTGTGGCGTCGGGTCGTTCGGAATAGAAGATGTCCGGCGGAATGTGGAAGTAAACGTTCAGCGGAGCGGAGCCGTCGCCCTGCAACTCATCGGCATTCACATAATCCCACAGCGCGATGGTCTGGTCGGTGCGAGCCCAACGGGGCGCTTGATCCGGTCCCTGCTTGTTGGGCAGTTTGAGCGTGTCGATGGTGGCCTGAGCCCCTTGCAGCAGATCGGAATGCAGGGCAATCGCCTGCGCCGCCTGCAGCACCTGGTCCGCGTCCGCGCCCGCCAGCACCAGTACCTTGCCGTAGGCGTCGTTGGGGTTGGTGCGCATCGCCACCGTGGGCGAGCCGATCGAAGAAAGATCCAGCCCTGGAGGCAGATTGGCCGCACTATCCGAAATGACAATGGAATTGCCCTGCGGAATGTCCCCGATGTGCACCGGGAACCGCACCGGCCGGCCCTCCGACGTCATGCCGAAGTAGCTGGCCAATACGCCCGCCGCCTGAACCGCCTTCAGCGATGGAGCGGAAGCGAAAATGATAGGCAGGCTGAGCGGTTGCACAACAGCGGGATCGAGAAATGGCATCGGCAATTGCTTCAGGTCGTCGGCCAACGGCAGCAGGTCGCCCTGGATATCCAAAAAGGTATTGCGGTGCACCCGCGCCCAGAGCGCAGTATTGGCCGGGTCTTCGCACACCATGGTGTAGTGGCCGATGAACTGGATGGTGAGCGCGTTGTTGTGCACCAGCAGGTCGGCGGGAATCGCAAACTCGGCATCGGCAGTCTGGCTGGCGGTGCCTCCGCTCTGGCCCGCTACCGGCTGAATGGTCGCAAACAGCGTCCCATTGAGAATGAGCTTGATGTGGCTGAGTTGGGTCAGCAGGCTGGGAGAAAACGCATAGTAGATGTGAATCTTGGCCGTGCGGGCCACATGCGTCTGCGGCAGCGTGAAATAAACCGTGTGGCTGCTGTCGATCCCATGCATCTCGATCTGCGGCGAACCGGCATCGCTCAGGCTGAAAGTGTCGCGGAACTGGCCGGGAGGCGGCGCGGGCAAAGCGCTCTTATCGACGCCGCTCTGGCTGTCTGCGTTGATCGGAGCCGGGCTCGGAATGCTTCCCGCTGCACTCCCCGAAATCTTTCCGCCGGCACTGGGATTCATGCCCGGCATACCCTGCGCCGAACCCACCAGCGCTGCCGCCAGGGTAAAGAGGATGGCCGACGACACCGCCGGCAGGGATGAAGCCTTCTTCGACTTCTTGGGCCGTCTGTCCGCGCCGGTAAACAAGCTCTGAAAAGTCGTAAGCAAACCATGCATCGAAATTTGAAAAATGCGGCCGAGGCTGCGCAACACGTTATCGCTCTCGCGCGTTTCGCCCCAGCCAAGCCATGAGTCCGCCCTGGAATAGAGCACCATCGTTAACACTTCCTGTTCGGTGATCGTCAGATTTTC
>JAATGG010000192.1 GCA_015654835.1 Terriglobales bacterium | reverse complement strand
TCTGCTCCGGATCCAGCGTCTCCAGCAGCGCCGACGACGGATCGCCGCGGAAATCGCGTCCCAGCTTGTCGATCTCGTCCAGCATGATCACCGGGTCGTTGGTTTCCGCCCTGCGAATGCTCTGGATGATCTGCCCCGGCAACGCGCCGATGTAGGTGCGCCGATGGCCGCGAATCTCTGCCTCATCGTGCATCCCGCCCAGCGAAATCCGCTGGAACTTGCGGCCCAAGGCCCGCGCAATCGACCGTCCCAGGCTGGTTTTGCCCACTCCCGGGGGGCCGACAAAGCACAGGATCGGTCCCTTCATGTCCGGCTTCAGTTCCAGCACGCTCAAGTAATCGAGAATGCGGTCCTTCACCTTTTTCAGCTCGTAGTGATCCTCGTCCAAAATCTCCTTGGCCTTGTTGATGTCGATCTTCGAGCCTGAACTCTTGGCCCACGGCAGACCCGCCAGCCACTCGATATAGTTCCGCGTCATCGAGTAGTCGGCTGCCATCGGCGACATGCGCGAGAGGCGCGTCAGTTCTTTCATCGCCTCTTTCTTCACATCCTCCGGCATCCCGGCTTCTTCGATCTTCTGGCGCAGGTCCTCGCTCTCGCGCTGGCCCTCGTCCTGCTCGCCCAGTTCCTTTTGGATGGCCTTCAACTGCTCGCGCAGATAATAGTCGCGCTGCGACTGCTGCACTTGGTCCTGCACCTCGGTCTGGATCTTGGCGCGCAACTGCTGCACCTCGAACTCCTTCGCCAGATGCTTGTTCAACTGCTCCAAGCGCGCCGAAATGCTCGGCGTCTCCAACAACTGCTGCTTGTCCGCCGTGGTCAAAAACGGCAGCGACGAAGCAACAAAGTCCACCAGCCGGCTCGGCTCTTCAATGTTGGCCGCAATGGTCCGCAACTCGTCTGAAAGCGTCGGCGACTCGGCCACGATCTGCTGAAACTGGTCGATCACGTTGCGCATCAGCGCTTCGACACCCGAAGCCGAAGCCGGCGCTTCATCCTGCAGCACCTCGATCTCGGCAATCATGAAGGGCTCGGTCTGCACATAACCCAACAGGCGCACCCGCTCCACGCCCTCGGTGAACACGAAGCGGCTCTGGTTGGGCATGCGCACGACTTTGTGGACCGTAGCCAGCGTTCCGACGCTGTGCATATCGGCGGGTTTAGGCGCGTCCAGACGCGGGTCCTGCTGGGCCGCTACCACGATGGTGCGTTCCTCTCCCAGCGACTCGATCAACTGAATCGAGCTCTCCCGGCCCACCGTCAACGGCAGAACAGCATGGGGAAATAGCACGGTATCGCGAACGGGCAGGACAGGCACCCGGCGCACTGTCGCTCCGCCCGTACCGGACGGATTGGGGGGAAGTGGTGTAATCGAAGGCTGGTTTGGCATTGAGTGTCCTCGTATCAACTTTCCTTATTTAGACAACGAAGGAATCAAAAAGTTGCAGGAATGTCCTGCCCGTACAACTTCTTCTTGCGTCCTCCCGCACGACCCCACATCCTGGCGGTACGGTGAGACGCAGGAAGTGGTTCCATCTGCAGGGCTTCCCCCTGCGCCTTTCTTTGCTGCACCGGTTCGTCCTTCCCCGGTTGGATGCACGGTGGCTCGAAAGATGTATCGGCAGGAACAAAATGAAAGTGAGGGAAATAGCCCTTGCCCGGACGGCAACGTGCCGGGAACAAGCCATTGTGGAAAAACCTGGAGCGTTCCCGCCGCACTTTCCCGAGAGAACGCTGGTACCAACCCCGCACCCGGCGTTCTGTTGCAGACAAACGCCGCAAAATCAATGAGTTCGGAAGATCGCATCAAGCGTCGAAGCGGAAAGCTTTTCTTTACTAAACGTCTATATCTCTAATAAGCCGCAATAACTAAGCGACAACAGTGCTTTTCCGGCTGGCAGGGCGCCTACCTAGCTCGTGCAGAACAGCCATGGAATGAGGGGCCTTCATCGGACCGGCCCTCCAGCGCCGACCCGTTACCGTGCTTCCCGATACCGGCCCAGTTCCTTCACCATCGCGCAATGCGGCCGCAAGGCATCCACGGCCTGCATCCCCTCCTCCGCGGAGTGGAGCTGGTAGTCCACATAAAATATGTATTCCCACGGCCGTCCGTGCACCGGCCGGGATTCGATTTTCGTAAGATTCGTGCCGAGCCCCGACAGATCCGACAGCGCCGACACCAGCGATCCCGGCCGGTTCTCTACCGAAAATGCCAGGCTCACCTTGTTCGATTCCGGATCGACCACTGCGTCCGCAGTCCGCCGCACCAGAAAAAACCGGGTAAAATTCTCCGGATTGTCCTCGATGCCCGCCCCCAGAATATCGGCCCCGTAGTAGTGCGCCGCCGCCTCGCTGGCAATGGCCGCCGCATGACGGTCGCGCAGTTCCACCAACTGCTTCACGCTGCCCGCCGTGTCGTAGAACGCAAACGACTCCATCTTCGGATGATTGGCCAAAAACCGCCGGCACTGCGCCAGGGCCACCGGATGCGAAAACACCCGGTCGATCTCGCCGATTGACGTCCCTGAAATCGCAATGAGGTTGTGCCGAATCCGCAGCAGGGCCTCCCGCGTCACCTTCACATCGTGACTCAGCAATAGGTCGAAATGCTCCGAAACCGATCCCGCCAGGCTGTTTTCGATGGGGATGACCGCCGCATCGACCGCTCCCTTGGTCAGGGCGGAAAACGCGTCTGCCGACAGCGAGAACGGCACAATGACGGCGTCGCTCACCAAATTCATCGCCGCCTCATGACTGAATGAGCCGGGCTCTCCCTGGATGGCGATCTTCATGCCGGCGCCTGATTCTCCTGCTTGTCGATTTCCCGCGGCATTGACAGCGGTAGCTTGGGTTGACTGCTTTCTCGCACCATACCACAGGCTCAAAGGACTCTCGTCGGGGATCACACCGGAAGACATCGATTTCAACTCCGCAGCCACAAATCGGCCGCCACAAACGCCAGAAAAACCATGGCAATGACGCCATTCATCGTGAAAAACGCGGCATTCAACCGCCGCAAGTCGCGCGGCGAAACAATCGAATGCTCATAGCCCAGCAGCAGGCCGACCGCCGCCACGCCCAGCCACCCCGCGGTGCCAAAATCAAAGAGCAGGCCGAACCAGGACAGCAGGCCCAGCATCGCCAGGTGCATGATCCGCGCCCCCCAAAATGCCGCCGGAACCCCAATCGCCTCCGGCAAGCTGTGCAGCCCTGCCGTCCGGTCGTGTTCGAAGTCCTGGCAGGCATACAGCACATCGAAGCCGCCCACCCACAGCATCACCGCCCCGGTCAGCACCAGGATGCGTGCGTCCAGGCTGCCGCGCACCGCAATCCACGCCGCCGAAGGTGCAATGCCCAGCGCCAGTCCCAACACCAGGTGCGACCAGCGCGTGATCCGCTTCATATAGCTATAGCCCAGCAGCACCATCAGGACCACCGGCGACAGCAGCAGCGTCAACCGGTTCAACTCTGCCGCCGCCGCCACAAACACCAGCCCGGTCAGCACCGTAAAGCCCAGCACAAATTGCCGCGAAAGCATTCCCGCCGGAATCGCCCGGCTCTGGGTCCGGGGATTGGCCGCATCCAGGTCGGCATCGGCCCACCGGTTAAACGCCATTGCGCAGGAGCGCGCCGCCACCATCGCTACCAGAATCCAGCCCACCGTCCGCCAACCCGGCACGCCACGCGCCGCCAGCAGTGTAGCCGTCAAGGCAAACGGCAACGCAAAAATCGAGTGTTCCCACTTGATCATCTCCAGCGTCGTCCGCGTCTTCGTCCACAATCCCGCCATGCTCTGCTCCACCCCTCAGTGTACTTGAAACGTCCCTGTTCCCAGCCACGCGAGTCAGAGAGGCAAACATCCCCAAAACAAATATTCCCTGTTCCTCCAGCCGCCTTTTCAGGCTTCAAGAGGAACAGGGAACGGGAACATCCGCGCCGGCCAGCCCTACGCAAAACTATTTCTGCGAGCTTTCAGGCGTCTGGTTCGCCACCTGCAAGTTGTTCTTCACGCTGAACACCCCCGGCACACCGTTCGCCCGGATAAACGCCGTTTCCTTGTCCGCCTGCGTATCCACCACGCCGTACAGTTCGACATGGCCGTTCTGCACCGAGATGCGGATCGGCTTGGCCGGGTCGATGGCGTACTTGTTCAACGACGGATAGCCGTACACCGCCCGCGCCACCTGCAGCCGGGTCTGGTCGTCCATGATCGAAACCGGGTCGACCTCGATGTCGTCGACCACGTCCTTGACGCCCGGATAGGTACTCACCAGGGCGAGCGCCGAATCCTTATCCACATCCGTGCGCGCATGGCCGCCCAGGGTTACCACGCCGTTCTGCACGTCCAGCGTGATTGAGTTGAATGCGTTGCCGTAGCCCACGCGGTCATAAGCCAGTTTCTCGCTCAGCTTGGCCTTCAATTCCTGGTCGGAAACGGTCGGCCCGGCCACTTCGATCTGGTTGCGGACGGCACTCACTCCCTTCACCTTATGGGCGCGCTTCTCCGCATCCGCCTTGTATTCGTAAAGGTCCACAGTTCCCGTCAACGTGGCGATGCCGTTGACGTCCACGCTCACCTTCACGTTCTTGAACTGCGACTTGTTCAGTTTCGACTCCACCGTCTGGACCAAATCCTGCTGGCCTGCAATGGGGCTTGCGCCGGAGCTCCGGCCCGCCGCCCAGGATTCGTGCGGAAGGCTCAGCAGGGTACCGGCAAGCGCGACCGCACACAGGGCGGTCCGGGACTGACGTATCATCCTCATGCTCAACTCCTTTTTCCAGAGCGCGCCTTCTAGAGCGCATTGCGGTGGCAGCCGGCAGACCCCCGCCTAACCCGCCACTCGCCGTTATAGTACTCGCATTCCTCTCCAAAGAGTTGTGTGCAGCCGGCAAAAATCGATGCCCAGCCCACAGCCTCCCGTCGTTACCGGTAGCGGCGCGTATTCTTCAGCACCATTGAAAACACGCCCGACTCATCCCGCGCCACCAGCAGGGAAACATGCCGGTTGATGGCCACCTCGGCCTGCAGCAATTGCTGCCCGGTCGTGTCCACGTCGGTAGCATAGGTTAACGTGATGTTTCTGCCAACCTGTTCCTCCACAATAATGCGGGAAGTCGAGTTGCCCAGCGCGCCGACGTAGTTCGGGTCCACCTTGACCGACCCGGCTCCAAATAGTTTCTGCACCCGGCTGCTCACCGTGGCGTTCAGCGCACCGCCCAGCAGCACATCGGTGTCGGCCCCGGAGCCGGACTGCTCCTGCTGCTGCGTATAGAGACGCTGCTCGTTTTGCGTGCGCCCCAGCGCCAGCAACGCCACCACATCCGCCTCGGGCAGCGGCGGATCGCTGCGATACGTCACCGCCATTTTGTCCGGCGTGCCGTGCAGCCCCAGCGTAATGTCGTAGTCCTCTACCCGCGCCGTCGCATTCAAATCGATCGAGGGCTGAATGCGCACCGGGTTCGTGAACAGGATGTCGCCGCTCTGCAGGTCGTAGCGGGTTCCCGCAATGGTGGCGCTGCCCTCGGTG
>JAATGG010000010.1 GCA_015654835.1 Terriglobales bacterium | reverse complement strand
TGGTCCGCGACCGTGAAACAGACCTGGTTGGAGCCGGAGGGCTTGGCCGTCAGGCGAATCAGCGTATCCGGCGGCGAGAACTTGATGGCATTCGAAATCAGTTCGTTCAGCACCTGCAGCACGCGCTCCTCGTCGGCGAACACCTGCGCCTGCGCGGCATCGATATGAAAGCTGATATGAACCTGGGCGGCGGCGGCATGGGCGATGTCCGCTGCCCGCCGCAACAGGTCGATCGCCTCAACCGTCTGGCGATGAAGCGGCAAACGGCCCTTCTCCATGCTGTCGAAGTCCAGAATGTCGTTGACCAGCCGCACCAGCCGGTCGCAGTTGCCGATGGCCATGTCGATCATCTGCCGCTGCTTTTCCGGTCGCCGGTCCAGCGAGCCGGAGGAGATCAGTCCCAGCGAAGCCCGCAGTGAAGTCAGCGGCGTGCGCAGTTCGTGGCTGACCGTCGAAATAAACTCGTCCTTCATCTTGTCCAGGCGGCGGCGTTCCGAAATGTCCTGAAAGGCGACCACCATGCCCGAAAGCTGGCCATCCTCCACCAGAGGACTGGCGTTGTACTCGACCGGCACCGCCGTGCCGTCCTGGCGCCAGAACACCTCATCCCGCATTCGAACCGACTCGCGCCGGCGCATGGCCTGCAGAATCGGGCTGGTCACCTTCGAATAGGGCGTTCCGTCCGCATGGCTATGATGGATAACCTCATGCACGTCGCAGCCGGTCAACTGCTCGGGCGAGTAGCCCAGCACCCGCGCCGCGGCCTCGTTGACAAAGGTCAGCCGCCCGTCCAGATCGATGCCATAAATGCCGTCGCCCACCGATTCGAGAATCAGTTCGCGCTGCCGCGTGGCCAGATGCAGCGCTTCCTCGGCTTCGTGCTGTTCGGTCACATCGATGCCATGGTTGAGCACGAAAGGCCGCTCGCCCGGCATCTCCATCCGGCGGCTGCGAAACGCGATTCGCCGGTAGACGCCATCGCTGCGCCGCAGCGGCAAAGCTCCCTGCCACTCTTCTTTTGTGGCCAGCGTGCGCAGGCACTCTTTGAAGACCGCCGTTCCAGCAGCTTCCAGCAGTTCTGTAACGCCCCGCCCGATCAGCTCTTCGACGCGGTAGCCGAGGGTCTGCGCCGTGAAGGTGTTCAGAGAAGTGAGCCGTCCCTCCATCGAGCAGGTAAAGACGAACCCCAGGCTGTTCTCGACCATCTCGCGATAGCGCGTTTCGCTGGAGATCAGCGCCATCTCCGCCTGGCGTTGTTCGGTCACATCCTGGCCGCTGACGATCAGGTATTGCATCTCGCCGTTCGGTCCCCGCAACGGGCGCAGCGTCCAACTGACCCGCCGGGTCGCTCCGCCGGTGATCCGCCAGTCGGTTTCATGGGGACCGGAGACATGGCCGGTCACTGCCTCGCGCAGCTTGGTGGCGGCCCAGCTCCGGTCGTCGGCCTGCAGAACATCTTCGACAAAGGACTGGCCCGCTGCGTCGCCGAGGCTCAGCCCGGTCAACTGCGCACACGGCTGATTCAGCCGCACGATGCGCCCCGCGGTGTCCAATACCACCACCAGCGCGGGAACCGAGTCCAGCGTCGCGGCGACAAAGCTGCGTTCGATGGCCAGGGCGCGCTCGGTCCGGCGCTGTGCCCGCTGTGCCTGTTCCTGGGCACGGATGCGGCTATAGAGTTCCAGCCTGGTCATCACCTGGCGGCCGAGAATCTCCAAAAGTGTCAGGTGTTCGGGGCTGAACTGGTCCGGCGCCTGCGCCAGCACGGCAAACGTGCCTACCACCCGCTGCGTGTCGGTAATCAGGGGCGTTCCCGCGTAGGAACGGCAAAAATCGGCGCCCGCCAGTTCGATTCCGTTGGGACGGAAGCGAGGATCTAGGGCGGCGTCCCGCACCAGCAGGGCTTCGCCCGTCTCCAGCATCCACTGGCACGCCGTCGAAGAGCGCGCCTGCTCCACGGCATGAAAACCGTGCTCTGCCTTGAACCACAAGCGGTTGGTGTCCATCCAGCCGATGTAGGCATACTCTGCGTTGCTCAGTGCGGCAGCCAGTTCCGTCAGTTCATCGAGGGCCGGGTCCGGATTGCGATCGAAAATATCGAAATCCGGCTGCAAGGCCAATATTGGACGTTCCTCGAACTGTTGGATACGCATTCCGCACATAGCCGGGGATACCTATTCCCCCAGTATCGGGCAAAGAGGCCGCCTTGACTCTGGCACAAAGGAGTGAATCGATATCCCACCTGCCTACAACTTAGGTAACCTGCCTGCCCCCAACAATCTGCCATAGCCAGCCGGGGGCAGCACCCACGAGAGCGGGTTTACGGGCCGTTGCCGGAAGAATTCAGCCGCGGCGTATCTTAGTTGCCTGCGGGCAGTTTGCAGCAATCGCCGCCGGTAGCCGGCTCGTTGCTGCCCGCATCCAGCACGACCTTCCAACTGCCGTCAGTCTGTTTGCGCCAGATGCTCATGTAGCGGCCGCTGGTGGTGACCGCGTTGCCGTTGGCGTCTTTGCTGTGGCCCTCGAAGTGGCCCCAGGTGTAGCCCATATCCCCGGAAGGTCCCATGACCGCGTCGGTCGGGGTCCAGGTGAGCTGGTAGTCCTTGGGCGACCAGTTGGCGGACTTGGCGATGGCCACCCGGCCCACAGCCGGTGCCTGGCCGTTGCCCAGCGCGACGCCGTCCTCGGCGAACCATTCGGCAAAGCCGGCGCCGCCACGCGCAAGCACATCTTTGGCAAAACGCGCTTCCAGGTCGAACAGCAACAGTCTCCCCGGCTTCATCATCGGGTCGGTCAGTGGATTGGGCGCATCCGGCTGCGTGCCCGGCTCCGGCAACTGCCCCCATGCCGCCCGTGGAGCCGCCGCGGTTACCACGCCCGCCAGCACCAGCCCGCAAAAAAGCCCTTTCCACATTCCAGCCACGTTCCCGGCCCTCCCCAGAGCATTCAGCGCCCCCGTTGCACAGCGCCTACGTGCCCATCGTACAACGGCCGGCGGCCAAAATAAGGGACCGGATCGCGCCCTGCCGGGCGCCTCCGTGAAAAGATCGTCAAAGTGCAAATCGAGCCCCCTCGCGCAGATTCCGCTACTATGGACGGGTGATTACGCCGGCGCGACTGCGAGCCTTCGTACTGCTGCTCTTTGCGCTCTCGTCGCCATGGACCCCGCCTGCGCAGGCCTACTCCCTGCTGACCCACGAGCAACTCATCGACCTAACCTGGAAGGACTCCATCGTTCCGCTGCTGCTCAGCCACTATCCGGCCCTGACGCCTGCGGATCTGGATCGCGCCCGTGCCTATGCCTACGGCGGCTGTGTCATTCAGGACATTGGCTACTACCCGTTCGGCGATTCCTCCTTCTCCAACCTGACCCATTACGTCCGCTCCGGCGATTTTGTCGTGAATCTCTTCCGCAACGCCGGCAACGCCAATGAGCTGGCCTTTGCAGTCGGCGCTCTCTCCCACTACATCGGCGACGCGGAAGGCCACTCCTTGGCCACCAACCGCGCCGTCCCCGTGGAGTTTCCCAAGCTGCGGGCGAAATACGGCCCGGTGGTCAACTACGCCGAAGGCAGGCACCAGCACGTGCAGACGGAGTTTGCCTTCGATATCAATGAAATCGCGCATCGCCGGGTAGCCCCTCTCCGCTATCTGCGCCACATCGGGCTCGCCGTCCCCGTGCGGCAGCTTGCGCTGGCTTTTTACCAGACCTATGGCCTCTATGAGGACTTTTCCGGCTCTCGCGGCCGCCGCATCAATGTCGGCGGATATCGTTTTGCGACCCGCACCTTCATCCCCCGCATCGCCTATGCGGTCACCCTCCTCCATCGCCGCGGAGAGCCCGGCGATCCCGACACTCCCGAGGTTGCCGAATTCAAGAGAGAGGCTGCCGCCGTAGCCGTAGACAATCGCTGGGACCTCTACCGCGGCAGGGCCGGCATCGGCACCTACACCCTGGCGGGCCTGCTGTTTGTGCTTCCCAAGATCGGCCCCTTGAAGATGGTGGCGGTGAAGGGGCCGACCACCGACACAGAAGCGCAATATCTTCACAGCGTGACGGTTTCTTCGGCCCAGCTTCGCCGCATCCTGGCTCGTTTCACCCCGCCCGCTTCGCCCGGAAGCAGCGCGGACTCTCCGCATCCCGAAGCCCAGGGCGCATCCGCGCATCCGCCTGCCGCCGCCGTCGCAAATGCATCGGCTCCCCCCGGAGACCCGCGTCATCCCCTGCCGAACCGCGATTTGGATACCGGCCATATTGTCCAGCCGGGCGGTTACCCGCTGACCGACTCCACGTACGCCAATCTGCTTCACCGCCTCACGCAACAACCCGGCCAGCCGGTTCCTCCCGGGCTCAAAGACGATATCGAGGCCTACTATGCCAACCCCGATGCACCCATCTCCACCAGGAAATCGCCCCAGCAGTGGGCGCAGGTGCAGGCCGACCTCGCCACCCTGCACGCTATGCCCACCAGCAGCGAGCCCATGCCGTACCCCACCTACGGGGCTGACTTGGCAGAAGACGATGTGTCCGGTTCCCTGTAGATGCGGAACCACAACCTCCGATGGGCGGATCTCCCCTGCCGTTCATTCTGCCTGCGCCCTGAAATGCCCCGGGAGCCGGTCAGCCCGGCAAATGGTTCAGCGCCGAAATTCGGCGCATTGGTATACTGTCTGTTAGCAAATTGATGGAGAAAGCCCTGGTCGAGAGGGCTTTTTTTCTTGGATAACCCGGCATTTCCCGGGGGAAGGATACAAATGGGAACATTGCTGGAATCCATCCATTCACCCGCCGATCTCAAGCGCATGAATTACGCGCAGATGACCGAGCTGGCAGGGGAAATCCGCGAATTTCTGATTCAGACGCTTTCGAAGACCGGTGGCCACCTGGGACCCAACCTGGGTGTGGTCGAACTCACGCTGGCTCTGCACTTTGTGTTCAATACGCCCAAAGACAAGCTCCTCTTCGATGTCAGCCACCAGGCCTATATTCATAAAATCCTCACCGGCCGGCTTGACCGCTTCGAGACCCTGCGCCAGCCCGGCGGGCTGAACGGGTTCATGCTCCGCACCGAGAGCGAGCACGACGCCTATGGAGCAGGTCACGCCGGCACTTCGCTCTCCGCCGCCCTGGGCATGGCCGTCGCCCGCGATATGGCCGGCGGAGATGAGAACGTGATTGCCGTCGCCGGCGATGCGGCTTTCACCAACGGCATCTCCTTTGAAGCACTCAACAACATCGCCGAGCAGACCAAGCGGATGATCATCGTGCTCAACGACAACGAGTGGTCCATCGACCGCAACGTCGGAGCCATCGCCCGCCACTTCCACCGTATCGTCACCAACGAGCACTACAAGCACCTGCACGACTCGGCAACCCGCATTGTGGAGAAGCTGGGCGGCAAGACCGCCGTCAGCGTCATGCGCCGCGCCGAAGAGGCTGCCAAGGGAATGCTCTGGCCCTCCATCCTCTTCGAGGAGTTTGGCCTGGAATATTTCGGCCCCATCGACGGCCATAACCTGCCCCTGCTCGTTGAAACCTTCAAGTTCCTCAAGGCCCAGAACCGTCCCGTCCTCCTGCATGTCCTCACCCAAAAGGGACGCGGCTTTCAGCCCGCTCTCGACAGGCAGAAGAAATTCCATGGCCTGGGACCCTACGACCCGGAAACCGGCCTCACCAAGCCGGCGGGCCAACTCACCTATTCCGAAGTATTTGCCAATACGCTGGTCGATCTGGCGCGGGCCGACGAGCGCATCGTCGCCATCACCGCCGCCATGCCCAACGGCACCGGCCTCGATCTGTTCCGGCCCTACCATCCCAAGCGCTACTTCGACGTGGGCATTGCCGAGGAGCACGCCGTGGTCTTCGCTGCCGGCATGGCTACCCGAGGCTACCGGCCGGTCTGCGCCATCTATTCCACTTTTCTGCAGCGCGCTTTTGATCCCATCGTCCATGACGTTTGCCTGCAGAAGCTGCCGGTGGTTTTCTGTCTCGACCGCGCCGGCCTGTCGGGAGACGACGGCCCGACCCACCATGGCCTGTTCGATATCAGCTACTTGCGCGGCATTCCCGAGATCGTGCTCATGGCCCCCAAAGACGAAGACGAGCTCGCCGACATGATGAAAACGGCTCTTGAGTTGCCCGGCCCGAGTGCCATCCGCTATCCGCGCGGTGCCGTGGCCGGGGTCGCCCGCAAGGCTGAGCCCCGCGCGTTGGCCGTGGGCAAGGCCGAGGTGCTGATCGACGGCACCGACGTGGCCATTCTCGGCCTCGGACCCATGATTGCCGAGGCGCGGGATCTGGCCGCCCGCCTGGAGCGGGATGGCTACTCCGCCGCCGTCATCAATCCCCGCTTCGTCAAGCCGCTGGATCGTGAAATGCTCGAACTCTACGCCAGCCGCGTAGCTGCCTTTGTGACATTTGAAGATCATGTGAAAATGGGCGGCTTCGGTTCGGCGGTCATCGAGGCTTTGCAGGATATGGGGTCGGTCGTTCCGGTGGTGCGCATCGGCTGGCCCGACCAGTTCATCGAGCACGGCAAGGTGGACGCCCTCCGCGCCAAATATGGCTTGACCGCGGAAGCGGCGCAGCTTCAGGTGCTGCCTTTGCTGGCCCATCGCCAGCCCCGGACACTGGTGGCCGCCCGCGTCGCAAGTTAGGCTCGGTTTACATTTCATTCCCGGAGCCGCGGATAGGCCCTGCTCCGGGCTCGTCGGGATCTTTATTTCAAGGCGGGCGAGTCTTCTTTGGGAGAGAAGATCGCTTGCTTAGCACGCGGCGGTCCGGCTTTTGGCCTGATGGTAACCGTCGGCCGGTCACCGCGGAGTGGATGCTTTCACAGTTTTGCCCTAATCGCTGTGCGACAATCCACAACAGACTGATTCTCTTATGCGACTTGATCGTCTCCTTTTGGTGTGGATCGGTGGACTGGTACTGGCGGGCGCTTCTGGCCGGCCGCAAACTCCGCCTCCGGTTCCTCCCAAAACCTTTAGCTCGACTCCGCTGGTCCTGGCCGGCGGCACCGTTGTGGACGTGACCAACTGGGGCCGCTCGGCGAAAGATTTGCCGGACTCCGTCGTGATTATCCGCGACGGGCGCATCTCCGACGTTGGTTCCCGCGCCACGGTGCCCATTCCCAAAGGCGCCCGGGTCATCGATTGCACGGGCAAGTTTCTGGCCCCCGGCCTGGTTGACGGCTTTGCCGGCATGAGCACCCAGGGCCAGGCCGATGCCAACCTCTACATGGGCGTGACCACGGTGGTGGCCCGGTCCGACGTGCGGCGCGGGCGCATCGATTTTGCCGCCAGTCCCAGTCCCCATCTTTATCTGGTCGATTCGGTCGGATCGACGGACGACTGGAGCCTGCTCATCGGCCATCCCGGATGGACCGACAAGCTGCGTGTCGGCATTCACCCCTCCGAGCTCAGCCCCGAAGAAACGGCGCGCCAAATCAATGAAACCGCGCGGATGGGCACACGCGTTCTCTGGCTCGGCCACAATCTCACCGCCGCCAATACGCAATGGATCATTGCCCGCGCTCACCAGATGGGTCTGGTTACCTATGGCGAGTTCGTCTCGACCCCGTATAAGGTGGGCGTCGATGCGGGCGTGGATGTGCTGTTGCACATGGGCCGTTATGAGCTGGGCGTCATTCCCGACGAACTGCAACTGCCGCTGGTGGAGGATTCCGCGGGCACTGCCGCCGCCACGGCCTACGACTATTCCGAGCGGCTGCCGGCCACCGATCTTCATCTGCGCAACTATGCCCGCTTCCTGGCCACGCATCACGCCGTTCTCATGCCCACGTTCAGCATCTATTACCTGCGCTTGCCCGGCCATCGCAATCTTTGGAAAGAGCCCGCCGCGTCGCTGCTCGATCCGGCGCATATGTTCCAGCCCGCCGATCGCGCCACCGGCGAACTGGTTTATCCGCTCTCGTCCTGGGTGCGCCACCTTCCTCCCATGAGCCAGCACTGGATGGAAGAGAATCTGCGCAAAAAAGCGGACCAGTCCGCCTGGCGGCTCTGGCGCATCGATCAGACCATCTTTGCCGCCTATCCCCACTACCTGGCCGCCTCCGGTGCGCCGGTGATGGGTTCCATGCCCGGCATCTCCATGCATACCGAGCTCGAAATGCTGGTCCGGCTCGGCCTCTCGCCCCGCGAAGCCCTGGCGGCGGCCACCAACAACTACGCCCTGCAGTTCGGCTGGAACGAGCTGGGCCAGATCGCCCCCGGCCGCCGTGCCGATATCCTTGTTCTGGATGGCGATCCCACGGTCAATACCTGGAATGTCCGCCGCATTTCCACCCTCATCGTCGACGGCAATACCCTCGACCGCGAGGGCCTCCTGACCCAGCGGCATTGACCGAAACCCTGTCCTCCTCACCGCGTGCCGGTTCGCAGAACTGCCGCACATCGGTTAACGTAAAAGAAGTAGCGGACGGTTCATGCACGTCCTGAACTGCCGGAGACCATGGCCGATTTCCCACCTCAGATAGCTCAAACCCGCCAGCCGCACAATAAATGGCTCATCCTGATTGCCGCGTACAAGGTGGTCCAGGCGCTGTTGTTTGTCGCCATCGGGGTAGGTGCGTTGCACCTGATGCATAAAGACGTTGACGATGTGCTGACCCAGGTGACGCAGGCCCTGCACTTCAGCCCCGAGTCGCGCTTCGTCAATTTTGTCCTCGATAAGGCTTCCATCCTTGATGATCCGCTGTTGCGGCGGATTGGAGCGGTCGCTTTCAGCTACGCGGCCCTCGGCCTTCTGGAGGGAATCGGGCTTTATTTCGAGAAAATCTGGGCCGAGTACCTGACGCTGCTCATCACGGCCTCCTTTCTGCCCTGGGAAATTCGTGAAATCCTCAATCGCCTTACTTGGTTGCGGGTCGGCCTTCTGGCGGCCAATGTGCTGGTGCTTCTCTATCTGCTGAAAGTGGTTTCGGAACGGAGAAAGCGTCTGGACGAGGAGCTGGAATCATAAAACTTCATCCGGCAAAGAAATAAAAATAAACTTTCGCCTTTTGTTCCCTATAAATGGTCAGACTGAGTTTGGCTAGTGTCAATTCAGTCCAGAATCTCAAGAGTAAACACTATATGTAGTGTAGTGTTTAACGTTTATATCTATTAGGCGGCGTTCCTCCCAGCCGAAACCCTTCCCGGAGCCTTCCAGAGATTTTCACATTGGAGAGAACAACATTCTGGGCTATGATCGTGTCTAAAGTGGAGTAAAGGGGAGTGCAGTGGAGCCGATAAACTGATCTCAAGGGAAAGATTACTCCAAACTCCCCCTCTCCACACCAATTCCGGCGACCGATGGTTCAGGGGAATCAGCATAGGAAACCGGACAACGCGGGCCCAGACACAAAACAGCCGCCGATAGGCATTCCGAATCGGCAGCGGACGCGTAAGAGGCACAACAATGTTTCGCGGCAATCATCCGGCCAAAGTGGACGAGAAGGGACGCCTGAAGTTCCCCTCTGCCTTCAAGCAGATTGTCGATGCCGCGAACGTGACCCAGTTTTACGTCACCAGCACGGACGGAAAAAGTGCTGAAATCTGGCCTCTGCCCGAGTGGGAAAAGCGGGAAGAGCAGTTGGCCGAGTCCAGCACCATGGACGACGCCGTGAAGAAGTACCTGAACCTGACCAGCTATTACGGCCAGCAGGTGGAAATGGATAACCAGGCGCGGATCGTATTGCCGCAGATTTTGCGCGGCACGGCCAAACTGGATGCCGAGGTAACCGTGTTCGGCATGAGGACCTACCTTGAAGTTCACAATCGCGAGGTCTTCGAACGGAACCTGCAGGCGAACGAATTGACGGCCGAGGATCGCAAGGCGATGGCGGCGATTCTAAGCCGGCGGGTATGACAGAAAAAGCCCCCAAGGGGGAGCGCATGACGAGATCGGCAGAGCGCCATGTGCCCGTTCTTTTGAAAGAAGCGATTGAGTATCTCCGGGTGCGCAGCGGCGGCACGTATGTGGACTGCACGCTGGGTTTGGCAGGGCACTCCATGGAAGTGGTTCGGCTGCTGGGGCCGCAAGGGCATCTGGTCGGGTTCGATCGGGACCCCGAGGCGTTGGCCCTGGCCAAGGCGAATCTCGACCGGGTTTGCGAAGAGTTGGGCGGCCAGGCTCCGCAGGTGACGTTGATCGGCGAAGCCTTTAGCGCGGCGCCGCTTCACTTGCAGCCGGGTTCGGTCGATGGCCTGCTGGCCGACTTTGGGGTCAGCAGCCTGCAACTGGACGAGGCGCGCCGGGGATTCAGTTTTATGGCGGATGGACCGTTGGATATGCGCATGGACACGCGCTCCGGTCCGACAGCCGAACAAGTGGTGAATGAGGAAAACGAGCGCGAGCTTGCCAACCTCATTTACGAGTATGGAGAAGAAAGGAGGTCGCGGAGAATCGCCAGAGCCATTGTGCGCGGGCGGCCGGTGACGACAACAGGGCAACTTGCCCGAATTGTCGCCTCAGCCGCCCCGGCAATGAAACAGGATCGAATCCACCCTGCAACCAGAACGTTTCAAGCCCTTCGCATTTATGTGAACCGCGAGCTGGACGAGATCAAAGCCCTGTTGGAGGCCGCACCGAAGTTGCTTAAGCCCTCTGCGCGACTGGCCGTCATCAGCTTTCACTCTCTCGAAGATCGCATTGCCAAAGACAGCCTGCGCGAGGGAGCCCACCAGGGGATCTGGGAGATTTTAACCAAGAAGCCGGTAACCGCCGGCGAAGAAGAGATGGACCGCAATCCGCGCTCTCGGAGCGCCAAGCTGAGGGCGGCGGAAAGAATGGCAGCCAGGCGGTAGCGCTCGGTTCGTGGAACTGGGACAGCAAAGAGATTCGGGCCCGCACCATTGTTTCAAACCAGCATTTGCACCGTTTTCACCACGCCGGGCAGGCGGATGGCAACGATCACGAGCTAGCAGTTGCACGCTAGCGGTTAGAAGTCAGGAGAACAACCATGGCGGCATACGCAACCACTTATTTCGAGACAGGCAGCCGTTCGGGCACACGGGCAGCCGAACGGAACGCCGAACTGCTGGCCCAGCAGTCGAAGCGTCGCCGGGGCGCGCGTACGCCGGAGTTCTACTTTGCCAAGCGCTTCGACAATACGCGCCTGGTCAAGGCTGCCGATCCGGTGCGGGTCCGCGAAATGCGTGTCTTCTCCGCCGCCGTCGCCGTGCTCTTCTCGCTGGTCATGATCTACGGTCTGCAGCACTTCAGCGCCATCGAGGGCGGCTACCGCGTCGAGGCCGAGAAGCAGGTCCGCGACCAGTTGCGCGAAGAGAACCGCCAGTTGCGGCTGGCCGAGGCGCAGCTCAGCCAACCGAGCCGCATCGATTTTGAAGCCCGCCGCCTGGGCCTGACCGAGCCGCAGCCCGGCCAGGTGATTCATCCCAGCACCCGTCTTGACGCGGCTGGCATTCCGGCCGAGGCGCGGGTCGTTCCCCCGGCTCCTGCCGCACAATAAAACCGGCGCCGCCGGCGCGTTCTCAGAGCCGTTCTCCTAACCGGTGTGGCGTTTCCAGTAGCGTGCGGGAGTGTTTCCCCCTACAACGATAGGGAGAATGGCTATAACGCGTTTCTCCAATCCATGTGCTCTCCCTGTTCGCAGAGGTCCTTTCAAGAGGCCCTCTGCGGCTCCGGCTCGGGAGGCATCGCGGTTGGAGAAACGTTCGAGTTTTCGGAGCCATTCCTCATGCCGGCAGCCATTCGAGCTCATCGAAGTCGCATCAACACGGCGCGCGTCATGCCTCTCAAACGGGCGCGCTTCTGGTTGATCTGCCTCTTCTTTCTGCTTTGGGCCGGTGCCATTGGCGGCCGCCTCTTCTGGATACAGATCGTCCGTCACCAGGAATTCGTGGAGCGTGCGCAGAAGCAGCAGCAGCGCACCTTTGAGGTGGCTCCGCGCCGCGGCGTGCTCTACGACCGCAATCTGCACGAGTTGGCCATGACCGTGCAGGTAGACTCGATCTACGCCGTGCCCCCCGAAATCGACGACAAGCCAGGCGCCGCCCGTGCCCTGGCCGCCATCGTCCACGCCGACCCGGACGACCCGCAGACTGCCGAGCCGCAGATCGCCGGCCGTCTGGCCGCGGGCCGCAGCTTTGCCTGGATTGCCCGGCGCGTGAATGCGGAAACCTCGGCCCGCGTCAAGGCCCTCAATCTCAAGGGAATCTACTTCCAGAAAGAATTCCAGCGCTTCTATCCCGACAATGAAATCGCCGCGCAGGTATTGGGCTATGTCGGCGTGGACGACACCGGCCTGGGCGGGCTTGAGCAGAAGTTCGAGTCGCAGTTGCACGGCGTTTCCGGCCGCATGTATACCGCCGTCGATGCCCGCCGGCGCGTGCTGGGCTCCAGCGAGCGCGAGCCCGAGCCGGGCCAGAATCTCGTTCTCACCATCGATGAAAATATCCAGTTTCTCGCCGAGCGGGCGCTCGATCACGCCATGCAGAAAACCCAGGCCGCCAACGGCACGGTGGTCGTGCAAGATGTCCACACCGGCCAGATTCTGGCGCTTGCCATTCGTCCCACGTTCAACCCGAATGTCTTCCGGCACACCACTCCCGCGCTGCTCCGCGACCACGCGGTGAGCGACGTGTACGAGCCCGGCTCCGTCTTCAAGCTGGTGACGTACTCGGCTGCATTGGAGCAGCACGTCACCTCGCCCGACGACATGATCGACTGCCAGGGCGGGCAGATCACGCTGGCTGGCCGCGTCATTCACGACGACAAAGGCGAGCACTATGGGCGGATTACGGTCCACGAGGCCCTGGAGCACTCCAGCGACGTGGCCGCGGTCAAGCTGGCGCTCAAGGTCGGGCAGGACCGCTTCTACCAATATGTGCGCGACTTCGGGTTTGGCAGCCGCACCGGCGCCGAATTGCCCGGCGAGACGCGCGGGCTGCTGCGGCCCGTGAACCGCTGGAGCGGCTCTTCGATCGGTTCCATTGCCATCGGGCAGGAGGTCGGCGTCACGCCTCTGCAACTGGTGTCGATGGTTTCGACCATGGCCAACGGCGGCGTCTATCTGCCTCCGCACGTACTCATGTCGGGCCCCGTAGGCCGCGCCAACGGCCAATCCGCAACCCCTTTGCACCCCTCGCCCTTCAAGCCCGGGGAGGAACTGCCCGATCCGCTGCCGCCCGGCGCGCACCGCGTGCTCTCGACGATGACCGCCGCCCAGATGCGCAAAATGATGGAGGGCGTGGTGCTCTATGGCACCGGCAAACAGGCGCAGTTGAATGGATACTCTTCCGGCGGCAAAACCGGCACGGCGCAAAAGATCGATCCCGCCACCCATCTTTATTCGAAAACCATGCACATTGCCTCGTTCGCAGGCATTGCGCCGGTCAACAATCCCGTCATCTCCGTGGCCGTAATTATCGATTCGCCCAAAGGCGCCTCCTACTATGGCGCATCGGTTTCGGCCCCCGTTTTTGCCGAGGTTGCCCAGCAGGTGCTTGAATATCTCGGTGTCCCGCACGATATCGATGTCCATGCGACTCATCCGGCAGCCGGTCCGAGTGGACCGGCGATTGAAGATGCGCAGGAGCCGACCGGCGATATCGACGCCCTCTATTCCGCAGCCAACGATCTGCCCAGCGACGATCCGTTGCGGCAGGCCCCCAGCGAGCCGGCTGCGCCACCGGCAAAACCGCCCGTCGCGGCAAAAGCAAAAGAAAAAACCGGTGCTCCGCACGCCCCGGTGGTTACCGTCCCTCAACCCGCCCCGCCCCACGCGCCGCCCCGGAGCACCTCTGTCGTGATCGATGAAAGCAAGAAGCTCAGGGTTCCGTTGCTGGTTGGGCTGCCCATGCGCAAGGTCATTGAAATGGCCGGCGCCGCGGGGCTTGAGGTGCAGGTGACCGGAACCGGAACGGCGCGGGAACAGGCGCCTCCCGCCGGCACGATGGTTGCGCCCGGCACCCAGGTCGTCGTCCGCTGTGCGCGTTGAAATCTCGCTGCGGCGAAACCCGGCCAGAGCAATTTCGGAATGGCTGTAGACCGAAAGCACTCATTTGAGTGGCCTTTTTCTCAAGAAAAGGCCACCTTTTGCGGCTCCCAAGAAGACTACGTGTATTCCGAAAATGCTCTAAAATCGAGCATAAGATGACTTGGAAAGACCTGATCGAAGAAGTGACAGCCGTCGGAACTGCCGGCGACTCCGCAGCGCCCATTACCGGCGTGGAATATGATTCGCGCCGCGTGCGGCCCGGAGCCGTTTTTGTCGCCATGAAAGGCGGCTCGACCGACGGCAACCGCTATATCGAGAAGGCGCTGGCCGCCGGCGCTCTGGGCGTCATCACCGACTCGGCGCCCATGTTCGACCACCTGCTGGTCTATCAGGCAGGCGTGCCCGTGCTTGAGGTCGAGCAGGGCCGCCGGGCGCTGGCCCAGGCTGCCGCCGCCTTCTTCGGCCACCCCGAGCGCAAGCTCGCCGCCACCGGCATCACCGGCACCAACGGCAAAACCACCACGGCTTTTCTGCTTGAAGCGCTGCTCAACGCGGCGGCCCGCAAGTCGGTGCTCATCGGCACCATCGAGTATCACGTTGCCGGCGCAGTGCGTCCCTCGCTGCACACCACGCCCGAGTCCCGCGACCTGTTCGAGTTGATGGCCGAGGGGGCAGGGCAGGGAGCCACCGAGTTGGTGACCGAAGTTTCCAGCCACGCTCTTGACCAGGGACGCGTCGCCGGTATCGGTTTCGATGTAGCCATCTTTACCAACCTCACCCGCGACCATCTCGACTATCACCAGACCATGGAGAAGTATTTTGCAGCCAAGCGGCTGCTGTTCGATGGCAGCCTCTATCCGGCTCCGCGTGTGGCCGTCATCAATGCGCATGACCCGCGTGCGGAGCAGTTGGCGGCTG